>JAYEHB010000509.1:0-16878 GCA_034659375.1 Thermodesulfobacteriota bacterium | reverse complement strand
ACAAGGTTGACTATAAATCAAAAAACAAAAGGGTGATGCATGCCTGCGGCCATGATGCCCACATGGCCATGCTCCTGGTTGCTGCAAAAGTATTAAAAGAGAAAGAGAAAAGCATCAGCGGCACGATAAAATTTTTATTTCAGCCCAATGAGGAGATTGCCGGAGCACTTCCCATGATCAATGAAGGGGTGCTGGAAGACCCCACAGTTGACGCTGTAATGGGGATGCATATCTGGTCTCCTGTCCCCTCCGGGAAGATAGCCATCTCCAGGGGGACTGTAATGGGCGGCCTTGATGTTTTTAAACTCATTGTCCATGGTCAGGGAGGCCACACAGGATCTCCCCAGGAAGCTGTGGATCCTGTAATTGCAGCATCCAGCATTATCCAGACCGTGCAGTCCATCCAGACAAGGGAGATAACAGCTTTAAAACCCACCATAATCATGTTTGGCAGGATAAACGGCGGCACCAAAGCCAATATTATTCCGGAAAAAGTTGAAATGGAAGGTTCCATCCGATTTCTCTATCCAGCAGGTGCTGCAAGTCAGGAACAACCAACCCAGCGGTTCAAAAGAGTTGTGAAAAATATTTGCGAAGCCCACAGATGCAGCTGCGAAATTAAAATAGAACATGAAAATATACCCCTGGTGAACAGCGATGCCATGGTCGCATGGGCAAAAAAGAGTGCTGAAAAAGTATTCCCAGAAAAAAGTGATATTGTTGACGGCCACTATATTGCCAGTGAAGACTTTTCTGAATTCTCCTCCAGGGTGCCTGGAGTTTTCATCTTTCTTGGAACAGGGAACAAAGAGAAAAACAGCGATATTGCCCACCACAATCCCTGCTTTAATATTGACGAAGAGACCATGAAGTCAGGGGTTGAAATGTATGTACGGTGTGCATTGAATAATTGTAAAAAGTTTTATAATTTGCTGAAACAATGAAATGTTCCATAACTGATGTAAAGGAGGTGATGTTAAAATTTTAAAAGCATAACCGGATAAAGGCGAAAATAACCATCAATTATTGATTCAACTTTTGTGTAAGACTGTTTTTACATTTGAACAGATAAAAGTTCAGGAAGTCTGAAAGTTAAAGTTAAAATTAAAGTTAAAAATTAAATAACGGATAATCAACCATCTTAGGGAACTGGAAGAAATTGGAAGTTCCCTTAAATAAAAAGGAGTAATCCCATGAAAAAAATTTTAAGTGTTGCTGTTATTTTTATGTTCCTGCTTTGTGCAGGCATTGCTGTTGCCGGTAATTACAATGGAAAAATCATAAAAGCCCGCCTTGCCTCGGAAGAGATTGAAGGGGACTTTATGACAGTGTGGGCAAAAAATTTTTCTGACCATATGAAAAAGTGGTCAGACAATAAAATTGATATCAATGTATACCCCTACGGTACACTTGGCGCTGCAGGTGATATAAATGAACTTGCTCAGATGGGTGTTGTTGAGTATGTATTTTCAGATTATGCCTGGATAAGCTCATTTATTCCCCAGGCCCAGGTACTGGCACTGAACTATATTTTCCCCACAAAAAAAGTGCCTGAGGTACTGGACTGGATGGTTAAAAACGGTAAGTTCATGCCCCTCCTGGAAAAAGCCTTTAGAAAAAACGGTCTTGTTCCCCTTTCAATGATGTTTGAAGGATGGCAGTGGGTGACCACCAAAAAGGAAATTGCATCCATTGGTGATGTAAAAGGTCTTAAACTCAGGGTCATGTCCTCAAAACTCCTTGTGGAAGATTATAAAGCCTATGGAGCTGTTCCCACACCCATGGATTACGGAGAGGTCTACTCAGGACTTCAGATGGGTCTGATAGACGGTCAGGTCAACCCGCTTTTTGCCATCAGCAGTATGAAGTTCTATGAAGTTCAAAACTACTGCACCCAGTTAAATAACGAACCTTTTATCGGGATTCCAACGGTAAACAAGAAGTTTTTTGATGCCCTGCCTGAAAATGTTCAGCAGGAGATGAGAAAATTCTGGATTGATTCCATTATCCCTGCAGGCAAATGGATAACTGAAAAAAATGCCCGAGACAAGGAAAAAATGCTTAAGGCAAAACCTGACCTGAAGTTCAACACCCTTGACGATAAGGCTATTGCAGCTTTTAAAGCCCAGGCTGAAACAGTCTATCCCAAATATACAAAGATTGGCGGGGATGGGGCAGACAAGATGCTTGATGTATTTCTCAAAGATATAAACGCTGCAAAAAAAGCATTAAATATCAATTAATTCTGCTTTCAAAGCAAAAAAATGGGGGGGGGGCAAGGCTTTGTCCCATAAAATCTGCTCCCCCTATCACCGGCACGGCCGGAGCGTGGTTATTGCTGCCGGCTACAACAAATTTAGAAAATCTATGATTACAATCGTTTGGATGAACTTTCACATATAAAAACCGGCACGGCCGGAGCGTGGTTATTGCTGCCGGCTACAACAAATTTAGAAAATCTATGATTACAATCGTTTGGATGGACTTTCACATATAAAAAAACAACCTTTTTTTTACCAGGGAAAACCAATGAATGAGAATAATACATACAGCACAGAGTTGACCGTTTTTCAAAAATTAAATAGCAATATTGGTAAAATCATTAATGGAGTTGAAGTGTCGATTCTGGTTTTTTGTGTCGCAGCCCTTGGGATTCTCCTTATTGCCAATGTTTTTGCAAGAACATTTTTCCAGAGCATCTATTTTGCAGAGGAAGTATCAAAATTTCTTGTTCTGCTGACAACCTTTGTGGGAGTCAGTTACGGAGTAAGAAAAGCAAGACATATTCGCATGGGAGCTTTTCTTGACTCCATGCCTCCAAAAATGGAAAAAATTTTTCTTATTGTAATTTCCTTTATAAGCACCATTGTCATGGGCATCATGGCCTGGTTTTCTTACAAATACCTTATCAATGCCATGGATATGAACCATATGACACCGGCCCTGAGAATACCAAAATGGACCTTTTATGTTATTATTCCCATTGGATTCGGCATGGCTGCCATACAGTATATCAGAACCATTATAAAAAACCTTACTGAAAATGAGCCATGGCAGTCACCTGACCAGCAAAGCGAATATGAAGATGAAAAGACAGGGGGTACACAGATATGACACTTTTTGGAATAAGCCTGACCACAATGCTTTTAACAGGTTTTCCCTTTATGGTAACTTTGCTTGGTTCACTGATACTCTATTTATATATTTACATGCCTGATTTTGCACCAACACTGGTGATGACCATGGTACAGCAGGTGATAACAGGAGTTACCCCGCCGGCCCTGGTGTGTGTTCCCATGTTTATCCTGTCGGCAAGCATTGTCACCTCGGGCAAATCCTCCATGAAGCTCATCAGAATGATCAAGGCCTTTGTGGGACATCTCCCCGGGGGTCTGCCCATTACTGCAAACGCATCATGCACCCTTTTCGGAGCTGTCTCAGGCTCCACCCAGGCAACCGTGGCTGCCATTGGCGGAACCATGCGCCCCATGCTTTTAGAAGCGGGTTACAGCAGCTCATTCACCCTTGGGCTTATTATCAACTCCAGTGATATTGCCTTTTTAATTCCTCCAAGTATTGGATTCATTGTTTACGGAGTCGCAACCAGCACATCCATAGGCATGCTGTTTCTTGCCGGTGTACTACCTGGTTTTATGATCCTGCTGATGTTTTCAGCATATAGCTATGTATATTCAAAAATAAAAAAAGTGGGACAGCTTCCAAAGGCAAGCAGAGAAGAGAGAATAAAGGCTGTTAAAGAAGGGCTTCCTGTGATTGGGTTCCCGATAATTATTGTCGGCGGTATTTATGCCGGAATTTTTAGCCCTACTGAGGCTGCAGCCGCTGCTGTTCTCTACTCCCTGATACTGGAACTTATCGTTTACCAAAGTTTAAAGGTTAATGCCATTATAGATGCTTTTTTACAGACCGGGGTGATAACCGGGGTTGTTTTTATTCTTGTGGGGGCTGGCCAGGCATTTTCATGGATCATTGGTTTTCTCCAGCTCCCCCAGGAAATTCTGCCTCCGCTTTTTGGAACAGATCCATCCATGCTGAGGGTGATACTCATTGTTGTGGTTACCTATTTTGTTGCATGCATGTTTGTTGATCCCATTGTTGCAATTTTTATCTTCAGCCCTATTTTTCAGCCCTATGTGATTGGTGCAGGGGTTGACCCTATACTCCTTGGAACCCTGGTTACGCTCCAGGCTGCAATCGGCTCTGCCACACCTCCCTTTGGCTGTGATATTTTTACGGCCCAGCTGATCTTCCGAAGACCCTACCTTGAGGTCATTGGCCATTCCCTGCCGTTCCTTTTGATCCTGATCCTGGCAACGATAATACTGATAACCTTTCCAAATATCGCACTGTTTCTGCCAAACCTTGCCCTTGGATAGCGTGACAGTTTAAACAAATTTTGTGTATCCTGTTTAAATTTTGTGGTGGAATAAAGGGGATCGAAAATGCTAAGGGAGTTGGAATAAAATAATTATCCAAATTTTGTGCAGGCCAATTTGTATAATCGGGTTGTTCGTCTTCAAGGTGTGATGACAGGTGCATAGTGAGCTATGTGCCTGTGATCACAACGTAGAAGACGGGCAAAAAGACAAACAAAATGGGTAATTATTTTTTTCCACCTCCCTAAGTTTACTCTGACCCCATTTACTGACCCCATTTATCACACATAAAATTAACCTTGTAAAATAAATCAATTATGGTTATCATATTGCCATGAATACTCAAAATAATAATCAGGATGACTATGACAGCCC
Organism: Thermodesulfobacteriota bacterium; assembly: GCA_034659375.1. Classification (GTDB taxonomy): domain Bacteria; phylum Desulfobacterota; class Desulfobacteria; order Desulfobacterales; family Desulfobacteraceae; genus DATFJZ01. Next base: position 12,106 of record JAYEHB010000509.1, on the reverse strand, counting down.
CTGGAAGGAAGGGATAGATCTCTATTTTAAAGAGCTTATGGAATTCTATTTCCCGCAGATTGCCAGGCAAATAGACTGGGACAAGGGATACGAATTCCTGGATAAGGAACTGCAGAGCGTTGTAAGGGATGCGGAAATCGGCAGACGTCATGCGGACAAACTGGTCAAGGTGTGGTCTCTTGAAGGAGATGCATTTAATGTGATGATTCACATTGAGGTGCAGAGTGACAAAGACCCTGATTTTCCAAGACGGATGTACGTTTACAATTACAGGATTTTTGACAATCGCTTTCTGCCGGTTACAAGTCTTGCGATCCTGGCCGATGAAAACGATTCATGGCGGCCGGAAAGTTACAGCATGGAGCAGTGGGGCTGTAAAATCAACTTTACATTCCCCATGGTAAAACTCAATGATTACAACGAAAACATTGACGGTCTGCTCAAGGAGACAAACCCCTTTGCCATAATAACGGCGGCACATTTAAAAACAAAGGCCACAAAAGGAGATACTCAGACAAGATACTCATGGAGATGGAAAATCACCACAGCTCTTTATGAAAGAGGATTTTCCAAACAGGACATACTGAACATATACAGGCTGATTGACTGGCTTATGATGCTGCCTGAAGACTTAACAAAACGGTTCACTGAAGACCTTATCAGGTATGAGGAGGAGAAAAAAATGCCACATGTAATGAGTGCAGAAAGAATTGGCATAGCGAAGGGCATGAAGAAGGGCATGCTAACCGAGGCGAGAGAGATGGTTTTAGAAGCCCTTGATGCAAGGTTCAGCAAAGACGTCTCAGAAGATGTTTATAAAAAAGTACAGGCCTTGAACAACAGGATTCTGCTGAAAAAACTGCTACGATCCGCTGCCCAAAGCGAGAACATTGAAAGCTTCAAAAAAACACTCCAGGAGATCCCCCCGGAGCAAGAGCAGGAGCAGGAACAATAACAGACTGGCCCTATCCCGGAATGCGGATTTGACAATTCATAACCCCATACTATTGTTGACGGCATTTGCAGGCGGTTATCTTGTACCCGCTGGCAGTGCCGTCATCACCTGCTGATCAACAATCCGATAAAACCAGTAAAGTCCCGCCATACAAGTGATCAGTTCTTAAACACCCCCTTTCCCCCTCAAAATGACCCTTCTAAGCCACTAAGCCATTTCCCAGGGGTAAAATGACTCGTTATCACTGTCACTCACGCCGATACGCCGGTCCGCCCCCTTGATCCCTTGATGTACTTGATGTATACCAAGGCAGATTTTTGTACGTCGGTCTATCTGTCATGCAGCATCCCGCCATTCATACCGATGGTGCAGACCACCCAGTCGCAGGAAAGGTGTCAAGTACCTGGAAAAAATGTGGTCTGTCCCCCTTTTTCAGCGAGCATCTTGCGATACATTTTTTAGAGTTGCCAAAGCTTCAAGAATTGAAAATGGAAAAAAACTTGCTCAATCAAAATCTTAGATTACGTTTTAAAAGGCTTGATCATCGAGGAACAGAGCAAAAAAGCGTAATCAATGATTAGACCTGCAATATCAAGACCTGTTGTTTTTTCAATCCCCTTAAAACCGGGTGAATAATTGACCTCTATAACCATTATCCTGCCTTTTTTATCAACAATCAGATCAACCCCTGCAATGTCAAGGCCCACTGCAGATGCTGCTTTTACAGCAGCATCCTTCATCTCTTTTGACAGATTAATTTTAGCAGCTCTGTTATTTAAATGATAATTTGCCCTGAAATCTTCACCTGAAGTGAAAAGCTCCATGGCACCAGCCACTTTCCCCCCCACAACCAGCACCCTTATATCCCTCCTCCCTTTAATGGGAATAAAACGCTGTAAAAGCAAACCCTTTTCTCTATCCAGGAAGGACAAAGCAACAGAGAGAGCCTCGTTTTTTGAATCAAGCAAAAAAACACCTCTCCCCTGTCGGCCATTTATCTCTTTTGCAATTACAGGATATCCTCCAAGGATATGCACTGCACCGGATAAATTATCAAGAGAGCTTATAAACAGGGTATCAGGCACTGATATACCGGTTCTGGCAAGGTGCTGTAAAGTTAAAAATTGATTACTTGCAATGATGATAGGTTCAATATCGTTAACCATGGGAATACCCATATTTTTAAAATGGCTGGTTAAAGTCAGACTGAAAGTGCCTATCATTGCTCCCTGCCTGGGAATTACCACATCAGGTACTGTTACATCAGAGATCCCATGCTGAACAACACCCCGGGCAAAAGTATTCGGCACAGTATCCATTACAGAAAAACCAGGGGCAGCATCCCGTTCAGCAATATTTAAAACACCGCCGCTGGCAGCAGCCTCTGGAGCAGCAACCCTGACACAAGCATCCGAAGATTTATTAATCAGAAAATCTTTATGAATTATTCCAGGAACATATGAGTAAGGATCTATAAAAAAAAGAGAGTGCCCCTTGTTGGAAGCAGCCTCTTTTAATCTAAAATTTGGATGATAATCTTCACCCTTTACAGTTGTTACACCTATATTCATCAAAATGCCCCATTGGTTCCCAGTTTTGCCTCGTTCCCAAACTTGTAAGCGTTCAGGCCTGACGTATAACTTTTTATGCCGATTATTGTAATATCAATGGGTTAAGGTTTGATTTGGCTCAAATTATTGAGAAAGGTTGTTCTTCAAGCCATTCTTATTGCAATGTTTATTTGTTCATGCGTCAGGCCTTGTAAGCGTTTGCTTCGGTGCTGGAGATGTGTGAGGGGTCAGGCCTGACCCCATTTTCGATGAGTCTTAAGTTCAAAACCAACCCGGCAGGTGCGGTACCCGGTGAACGCTTACCAAAAAACACTATAAGCAATAATGCAGTAGACAACAATAACGCTTAATAGATTCCAATGACCGTGGTTTTGGAAAAAAAGTTTCCACTTAAAAAAATAGAGAGATTTTAAACTGCTGCCCCTGCCCGGGGACGAAGCAAAAAAAGGAAAAAATCTATTCACCTGTTGACAATATGTCGAATATTCCTGCCCAAAAACTTTTTTCAATGTTTTTTCTTCTCTTTTAACCCTGTTAACCATATAAAAATAATAAAACAGAGTATAAACAGATATAAGCCAGATATTGCCTGTAAGAACAATACCACCTAAAATAATGAAATACCGTCCCAAATACATTGGGTTCCTGGTAATGGCATATAATCCTCTCCTTGCTATTGTCTGCTGTTTATCAAGGGCTGCGAAACACCATAGCTGAATAAACTCTCCTGTAAAGGAGATTGAGAGCCCCCAGAAAAAAAACTCTTTCTTAATTTGAAAAATGACTGCCACGATAAATATCAGGGCAATTGGCAATCTAAGTTTCACCAAAATTTTTCTTGTTTTTTTATTATTAAATAAATCGTTAACGGATTGAAAAAGGCTTTCCATCTATTACTCCTAAATGTGCTGTTAATGTTTATGCTTCATAAATTTCTGCAGCATATATCCTTTTAACAACCAGAAATTACGCTTTTTATTTACTGAAACTAACCTCTCTTTCTGTAATCTGCTCATTGTTTCAGGACTTATTTTTTCCCAATGCTTATAAACCCCTGAAATGTCGATTACTTTCAGGCATTTTTTAAGCATCTTTCCAGGAACCAGGTTTAAATTTATATATGATTGAAAATCAATAATTAAAGGATCTTTTCTTTCTGAAACAATTATGTTTGACCCGGTGCGCAGATCCAGATGAACAATGCCGCAGGAATGCATCTCTTTTACAGTTTTTTCCAGTTTAACAAAGAAATTCTTGCTGAGTTTATTTTTATGCCTTAAAAAAGAGCTTAAGTTTTCTCCTTTAATATATCTATAACTAAGGGAAAATTTGCCATGCCTGTTTATGTTATCAGCCGTTCCAAAACAGAAAGAGAGTTTTTTCAAAGCGTTATATTCCCTGGAAATCAAAAATCTCCCAATGGTATTTTTAATGAACACACTATGATTTTTAAAAGTTTTTACAACAAATAAATGGTCTCCATGCCCATCTAAATATACATCACTGTTTCCCCATTTTCCTTTTTGAATTATTTTCATTTTACATGAGAGTCCTTTTAAATGACTGTAATCATTAACTTTCATTGTTTGTTGTGGCCGAAGAGAATGACCATGCTCCGGCCATGCCGGTTATACAAAGACCTTTGATTGATCAATCATCCATTCAGGAATCCAGATCCCTGTCTTTTTGCCTGTAATTTTGCTCTTATAGACTGCAACACGCTTTGTATTGTTGTTAAGTGCAATTTTCTGCCCCCCAATATTAGTCTCTCCAATCACAGAGTAGAGTTTTCTCTCTCCAACCCGTGAAGTAAGAGCTGAAAGAAGAGTTGAACCTATTGATCTTCCCCGGAATTCAGGGAGTACAGATGTATAACCCCGCTCCAGAAAACTTGAAAGATTAAGCCCTGCCTGTTCTTTAACAGCTTTAAGATACTCAGGCCTGGGGTTTTTCAAAACAGAACATGCAATCAGCTTTTTTTGGTACAATACATAACCTATTAAAAAAGCATTTTCAAGGTTAAATCTTATCCATCTGAAATTCACAGAACCACCGGATTCCACCAAAATACATATTTTATCAAGACAGCCGGCAGTGAGTTCCCCGGGTTTTTTGTAATAATATTTAAAATCTTCCTGTGACAATTTAACCATTAAAACCTCTTTTATCCTACTTTCTGCACTTATGTAACTCGTTAATTTTACAAAGAAAACATCCACAAGGGGATTCCACTGCTTTCTAACTTTGTTGCGGCGGCAGCAATAATCATGATACAACCAGGCCGGTTACTATTTAAGTCCTTGTCTTTGCGGCCTGGTTTTCAGATTAAAAAATTTCAGTCATGGCTGATAAAACTCTCTCTTGTACAGATTTGATCTTTTCATTATTCAGAACATTCCTGCCAGAGGATAGAATCAAATCCTGGTTCATCTCAATTTGAACTGCAAACTTTCCCCTTGTCATTAGCTGTTTTCCATAGTGCTGTGTTATAAATCCTCCTCTATAAGGAGAATTAATGGCCACAGAAAACCCCTGATTATGAAACGCTTTTTTAATTAGTGCAAGCCTTTCAACAGAACAGGTTATATAGCCCCTTTTTGCATCTACTCTGCCCTTATAATCTCCATTGTTGCTTAAAATGATATCCCTTCTTTTTTCACCTGTATCAGGAGCATCAGAAGGTCCGGTTCCTTCCAGGGAATGACAGTCAAACAGGGCTTCTACAGCAGGGTTGGCAAGAGCCCTGAGAATCTCTTCATGGAACGGGTTATAGTAAGTCTGAACCAGTTTTTCTATCTCATCTTTTCCTGGATATCCTGCAGCCAGATATATTTCCCTGCCCTGGTAATCTGTTCTGGCCACCACTCCCTTTTTCCCAAAAGAGTCAGGCTTTCTGTTTAAATCCACAACAAGACGGCTCCATTTAGCTTTAATCACACTAAACACAGGCATGGCACAAAACACCTCTTCACTACCCCTGTCAACTGAATCAACTATTTCATTCTGCTTAAGAACAATCCTCTCTTTTAACCATAAAGGAATTTCCACAGCACAATGGGGAAGAGACAATAGAGCTGGAATTTTCACATGGAACCTCCTGTTTCCTTTTTTTTTATCAGATTAAACAATTTTCAATGACCCCACGCATAACGTACAGCGTGTGCCACTAAATTTAAACAGGATACCAATTTTCAATATCTGGTTTTCAACAAAAATTCAGGATGGGAGTCAATCAGTTCCTTTGTATGTTCTGCCTGGGGATCTTTTATAATTTTTTTACAATCTCCCATTTCAACTATTTCCCCATGATGAATCACTGCAACACGATCGCATAAAAGATGGGCCGCAGCTATATTGTGGGTTATAAAGAGAAAGGTTACTCCAAGCTTTTTTTTAAGATGGACAAGAAGAGTAAAAATCTGCATTGAAACTGAAGAGTCAAGCATTGAAGTTGGTTCATCTGCAAGCATAAACTCAGGGTTCAATACCATACCCCTTGCAATTGCCACCTTTTGTCTCTGTCCGCCGCTTAACTGATGGGGGTATCTGTAAAGATACTCCTCTGCCGGAAAAAGCCCCAAATCTTCAAGCAGACTGCTAATCAGGACTAAACACTCTTTTTTAATCTTTTCTGTATGTATGATCAAAGGTTCAGCAACAATGTCATAAACAGAAAAATAAGGGTTAAGTGATTGATATGGGTCCTGGGAGACCATCTGCACCTTTTTGCGAAACTCTTTTAAGGATCTTCCCTTTAAATTTTTCACATCCATGTTATTAAAAGTAATTGTACCTGTATCAGGTTTTTCAAGTTTAACCAGAATACGTCCTATTGTTGTTTTACCGCTGCCGCTTGCACCAACAAGCCCAAAAATCTCTCCTCTCTTTATGTTAAAGGAGACATTGTTTAAGGCAGCAACCCTGTCAGCCCTTCTGTTAAACCAGGATCTGCCGGAATTATAACATTTACTAACATCTTTAAATTCCAGGATTAAATCTTTTTGATCAATTAAATTCTTTTTATTATGGGAATCACAGCAGTATGTATTCCCTGCACAATCCCGTCCCCTGAATTCAGACAGATTCTTTATGCTTTCCAATGTAATACAGGACGAAATCAGTTTTTTTGTAAATTGATGCAAAGGTGAAGCAAGAATATCATCTTTTTTCCCGTATTCAATCATCTCTCCTTTGTAAAGAACAGCAATGTCATGGCATATTTCAGAAACAACACCGATATCATGGGAAATAAGGACAATGGCTATATTATTTTTTTTCTGTATCTCTTTCAATTTTTTAAGAATCTGACTCTGGACAATCATGTCAAGGGCAGTTGTGGGTTCATCAGCAATAATAATATCAGGCTTACATGCAATGGCCATGGCAATTACAGCTCTCTGTTTCATGCCTCCGCTGTACTGATGGGGAAAATCAGATATTCTTGACAAAGAAAGACCAACATCTTTAAAAAGTTCTTTTACTTTTTCATCAGCCTGGTTTTTAGATAATTTGTTATCATGAACCTGCAATACTTCAGATATCTGATCTCCGACCCTGTGTACAGGATTAAGAGAATTCATTGCAGCCTGAAATATCATTGATATTTTTCCTCCCCGCAATGCCACAATCTTCTCCTCTGACATTGTAAGAATATCTTCGGCTTTAAAGATAATTTTTCCGTTTTGAACAATGGCGTTATCCGCCAAAAGTCTCATTATGCCCATACCCACTGTTGTTTTTCCGCTTCCTGATTCGCCAATAATACCAATGGACTTCCCTTTTTCAAGGGAAAACGAAAGATTTTTTACGGCAGAAAACACCCCTGAACTGGTTTTATAATCTATACTGAGGTTATTAACTTCAAGTAAAGGCATTTAATCCTGTATTCCCTCCTTTCTAAGTCTTGGATCAAGCATATCTTCCATGGCCCTCCCTATCATATAAAAAGAGAGCGTTATAAGGGAGATACATATTCCAGGAGGAAAAAGCCAGTATGGTGCCTGGAACATATTACCGGTTTTCCATACCCATTGCAGCATCATTCCCCAGCTCACTGTACCTGGATCGCCAAAGCCTAAAAAAGCCAGAACAGCTTCAATTATTATGGCGGAAGTTACTCTGAATGTCATAAAGAGCAGTGCCATGGGAAGTACATTAGGGGCAATGTGTTTAAAAAGAATCCGCACAGACGAAGCACCTGAAATCCTGGCGGCATCAATAAACGGTCTCTCTTTAAGTGCCAGAGTCTGGGATCTTATCACCCTTGCAACTCCGGGCCATCTGAACAGAGCTATGAGCAGAACTATTGTCCAGATACTTAACTGACCAAAAAGGGAAGAGAGAAGAAGTACCACAAGAAGAGTCGGCATTATCATGATCATATCAGCAGTACGCATAAGAACAGTATCCAGAATTTTTCCGCTGTACCCTGCTGTCATACCAATAATTGTACCAAAAACCATACTCATGAAAGCTGCTGATACACCCACCAGAAAAGCCACCCTGGAGCCTGTTAAAAGCTGACTGAAAAGATCCCTCCCCATATAATCTGTTCCAAGCCAGTGATTAAACCCTGGCGGAGTAACATTTGAAATATCAGGATCAACCCCTGTCATTGGATGGTACATGGGATCAATCAATGGAGGAACAAAGCTTGCCACAGCCATAACTCCAAAAAGAATTAAAAGAACAACGCCGCATTTACCAATGGGATTTTTCCAGAGAAAAACTAAATACTGGAAAAACATTCCTGATTTTAATCTCTCCATGATATCTTTTAAATAATTGTTGTTTTTTTTGGTCATTGACTGTTTCCCTGTTTAAAATTACTAATATTTAATCCTTGGATCAAGATAAGTATAGAGAATATCTACAATAAAATTAGCTATAAGTACAACAATTGCAATAAATAAAAAAGAGGCAAGGGCAAGGGGATAATCATTGTTGGTAACAGCAAAGATCAACTCTCTGCCAAGTCCCGGCCAGGAAAAAATAATCTCGGTTAAAGCCCCGCCATTTACTGAAAAGGCAAGGCTTAAGCCAATGCTTGTCACAACTGGAAGTGAAGCATTGGGTGCTATATGATGGTTGCAGATACATTTATCACTCACTCCCTTGGCTTTTGCAGTCAGGATATAATCCTCACCCATTACATCAAGCATGCTGCTTCTCATGATGAGCATGTATGATCCGAAATGAATAATGCACAATGTAAAAAGGGGCAAAGTCATGTGATAAATTATATCAATACCTTTAATTAAAAAATTTGTTTCAGGATTGATCCACAGTTCAGGTGTGAGCATTCCCCCTAATGGAAACAGCCCTGTTTTGTATCCAAAGACCCAGATTATAATTAATGCTGTCCAGGGTAAAAAGAGTGTGTGGCAGACAAGGGCAGCAATTGTACCAAAAGTATCAATTTTTTCTCCCTTGTGCCATGCCGCTATTTTTCCCAGAAAAACACCTGCAAAAGCTGAAATAATTATGGATGTGGTAAATAAAAGAATGGTATTTGGCAGACGGTTCCCTATGATTCCAATAACCGGTTCTCCATAATAAAACGAATTACCCAGATTACCTTGAAAAAAATTTTTAAGATAGACAAGATACTGTGTTAAAAGCGGTTTATCAAGGCCAAGCTGGGAAATCATATATTGGGCATCCTCGCTGGTCATGGAGGGATCGACCATCATGGAAACAGGGTCTCCAGGGGCAAAATGAAATAATAAAAACAGTATTGTCATCATGATAAAAAAAATAACTATAATTTCGACAGAACGCTTTATAAAAAAACTTTTAATATCCATAAATTAATTCCTGTCATTATTTTTTGGAAGTTCCCTGGGCCGGTTTAACACTGCAGAGGGACCATATATTCCCTATTCCTCCCACCATTTTAACCCATCCAGTGAAATTCTTATTATTAACAGCTTCTATAAGAGTTGGATTGTATAAAGGGAAATATGGAATATCGTTTAAAAGCACGCTCTGCATTTCCCATATCAGCTGCCGCCTTTTATCATTGTTCATTTCAGCTAAAGAAGCATCAGCAAGCTTATCAAATTCCTTATTATTATAGCCGCTCATGTTCCAGCCCCGTGTTCTATTATTTTTTGAATAAAAAAAACTTCTCAGATAATCAGGATCAAGGGAAAGCATCCCATATCCAAGAATAAAAGTATCAAAATCATGTCTTGCTTTCACTTTATCCAAAAGAGCACCAAAAGACATTGGACGACTTGTCACAGGCAGACCAAGATCTTTCAGCCATTCCTGAATAATGGTTCCACAGGCTGCACGATGGGGATCATAACCGGCAGGAGGAGTAAGAATCGTAAACTCCTCCATTGGCTTTCCGTCCAAAAGACGAATTGTTGATGGAGAAACCACCTCTTTTTTATCATTCACCGGAGGGATTTCCCAGGAATAACCCCGTAAGGCCAATAGCTTGTATGCTCGTTGTATCCTCTCGTCTCTTGTAAGCCCTGCACCATACATGGGTAGATCAGGATTATGCCAGAATTCATTGCCTTTGGGTACAACTGAACTCATTTCAGTTGCAAACCCCTGCAGAATACGGGAAACGATAAATTTTTTGTCAATTAAAACTGCAATTGCTCTCCTTAAATATGGATCAGAAAAAGGAGTTTTACGCAGGTTAAAACCCATATAATAAAAAGCACTTTTTTTACTTACAAAAACTTTTATATTCTGATCCCTGCTTAAGCCATCCACATGACCTGGCTGAATACAAGCCCAGTAATAATCAATGCTTCCTTTTTTAAGAGCCAGTATTGCAACATCAGCAGACCGGTAAACTTTAAAGAGAAGTTTATCTATATAAGGACCAAGCTTACGTCCCTTTATTGTTTTGCCTTTGCCAAAAAAAAACCTGTTTTTCTCAAAAAAGATGTATGCACCACAACGTCTCTCTTTTAATACAAAAGGACCGCACCCAAGGGGGTTCTCAATTTTATGATTTATAAGTGCTTTATATGATTTTTTCTTGGAAAGTGCCTTTTTTACAACTAAAGACCACTCTTTTTTTGAAACAATTGGAATACCAAGGGAACGGGTTAAAAAAATAGCTTTTGGCTTTGAAAGATAAAATTTAACGGTTCTTTTATCAACAGCTTCAATCTTTTTTACAAACCTCCATTTGGAAATATATTGTGGAACTTTGAACTGTTTTATCAGATTAACAGTAAAAACAACGTCATCAGCTGTCAGATCAGAACCATCCGACCATTTTACATTCCTTAATTTTACAGTGTATGATAAATCTTCAGGATCATACAAAGGATCTGCTTTGGCAAGCCAGGGAATAAGCTTCAGGGTTTCTGGATCTCTTATATAAAGGTTCTGGTAAACCAGAGAAAGAATTTTTCTGGAATTGGTATCACTTGCAAGCCATATATTAAGAGTCTCCGGCTCTTCAGAAATCCCTATTTTCAGAATATCTCTGTCAAGTTTACTTGAACAGGAGAAAAAACATGAAAATAGAAATAGAAAGATAATTAAAAAAGCTGAGGCCTGGTTAAAGTATCTGGTCTTGTAAGCCATAGAGCTATTTTCCTGCCATCTCTTCCACGAAATCCATTACTTCAGCTTCAATTTTTATATGATCAAGTTCATTGATCCTGGGAATACCGCCCGGACTTACGCAGTTTACCTCCATGAGTTTTTCTCCAATAACGTCTATTCCCACAAACAAAAGCCCGTCCTCTGCCAGCTTTGGACCAATTTGTTGACATATATACTCTTCTCTTTCAGTAATTTCATGTTTAAACGGCCTGCCCCCTGCATGTATATTGGTTCTAAACCCTCCATCACTGGCTTTTCTTGCCATGGCACCCAGAATTTTTCCGTTTAACATTAAAATTCTGACATCTCCTCTCTCTCTGACCTCTTTCAGATACTCCTGCACCATTATTGTCTCTCTTTCAGGATATGGTCTATAGGCACTGACATAATAATGAATCAGAGAATTCAAATTATCCTGATCTTTTGTACTTACCTTTATTATCCCCTGCCCTCCGAACCTGTCTAAGGGTTTTATGATCATATCACCGCCAAAATTATCAATGATTCTTTTAATTCTTTCAGGATCCCTTGAAATATGAGTTTCCGGAATTAATTCTGGAAAATTAAGGCAGTATAGTTTGCTGTTTCCAATCATAACCCCGGCTGGATCATTTATCATGAAAAGCTTATCTTTTACAGGGGCAAGAAATTCCATAGACTTATAGCTCAGGGGCGGATCTTTTCTTAAAAAGAGAACATCCATTTCACTAATAATTTTAAACAGTCTCTCTTTTTTTTCAAGTTTTCCCAGCACTTTCTGCCAGTAATCTTGAAGGGGAAGGCTTTTTTGATGCACTGTAATTTCATCCATTCTGGCAACCACTTTCTGGGCTCTGACATAGATGTCATGGGGCTCTAAAAAAAACATTGAGTGACCACGCTTATTACATTCATACATAATATAGCTTGTAGTTTCATATTCAGGGTCAATATGTTCCAGCCTGTCCATTAAAAATGCTACTTTCATTAATCAAAAATCCTTAAGGGTCAGGCTTTC
>JAYEHB010000508.1:0-4470 GCA_034659375.1 Thermodesulfobacteriota bacterium | reverse complement strand
TAAAGAGTGCTTTTTTTTAATAAAAGTTGACCTTGAAATTTTTTTTACAAATGTTGGCATCCTTCATATCAGCATAAAAGTACTTTACACTTTTTCAGTAAAACCACCTTTAAATTAAAGCTGGTTTCAGAAACTGTAAAGTACTTATGAAGGATGCCCAAATGTTCTACACATTAGTAATTCTACCCACATGAAATGGAAAAGAGCCAAAAGTTTTCTGTTCAGAATCGTTCAGCTTTTTTTCCTGAGCTGGCGTGTATCTCCAACACGGATTGTAAGGTTAATAGAGTCAAAATACTCTATTAAAGGTATTACAAATTTTCTGGAAATATTTGTCATCTCTTTGAACTTTGGAGTTGTGATCTCTTTGGATTTATTTAAAAAAGCCACAAGTTCTTTTTTCAATTCATTGATCACAAAGGCATCAAAGTAGAGATCATCCTTGGTTTTTACAATGATTTTTTCATCAATGAGCATGTGAAGAACCTCCATGGCATTTTTCTGATCCACATTAAGATCAGTGCAGATTACTCTGAAAAATGGAGGGGTAAGGCCTGATTTCTTATAGATAGTGCTGATTTTTTCTTTCAGGTTCTGCTGATCAACCTGAAGTGCAATTTCATGGGTTGAGAGCCTGACAATGTTCTGTTCCTGAACAATCTTTTTATCTTTGGCAATTTTTGTTAAGACAATTGAAAAAAGTTTTGAGTCATTCTCTCTTAATGCTCTGAACTTTGATTTCAGTTCCTGCCTGGACATTCCCTCTTTTAAAGGGTTGGCCCCATGGTACTCTTTAAGCCTTAAAAGAATATCTTTTGTAAGTGATTCAAATAAAGAGGAATGAACATACAGCCGTTTTTCTTTGTCTGTCTGGATGATTTTCCTTGCTGCAAGCATTTTCTGTAAAGATACATCAAGTTTTTTATCAGGGATGTTTGTCATTACTCTCAAATCTGCAAAGGATACTCCTGAATATTCCCCCTGATTTACAAAGAATGAGATAGTCTCCTCAAAATCACATGAGATGAGACTGTTGAGTCCTTCAATGATTTTTTTGTTAAAGAGTTTGTGTTTTTTGGGAACCGGATTGAGTATCTGGCCGCCTCCTATGGTTTTAATGGGGGAGTAGCTTCTGATGACAAATCTGTCATTTTTGATGCAGCACACCGGTGATTCCAGTCTTATCTGAACACAGGCCTTGTCTCCGGGGAGAAGTTCCTCTCTGTCAAGTAGAACAAGATTGCCAATGATTTCACTGGTTCCAGAGTGAAATCTGATTCTGGTTCGCGGTTTTGCAGGTTTTGCATTTTTGGAAAGATAATGAAATTCAGCATCCACCATATGGCTTGGCCTTAAAGCGTTGGGGGTTGAGAGAACATCCCCCCGGTTTACAGATTCCTTGTCAAGCCCCTGGAAGTTTATAGCTGTACGGGTACCGGCAGCAACTTCATCAACACCATTATTGTGAACCTGAATGCCTCTTATTTTGGAGGTGATCCCTGTTGGGAAAATCATTATGTTCTCCCCGAGATTTGCTTTGCCCGAGGCAAGAGTGCCGGTTATAACAGTACCAAAACCCTTCATGGAAAAAACCCGGTCCACGGGAAGTCTGAAAATAGGAGAAAAGGGGCGCTGGGGGATTTTATGATACATTGTATCCAGGGTCTTTCTAAAGAGGTCAAGACCTTCTCCGGTTGTTGAGGATACCGGAACAATGGGAGCATCTTCTAAAAAGGTGCCCCGGGTAAAATCTTTTATATCCTCTAAGGCAAGTTCCAGTAACTCCTCATCCACAATGTCAATTTTGGTAAGGGTGATGAACCCGTGTTCTATTCCCATGAGAGTACATATGTCCATATGCTCCCTGGTCTGGGGCATCACGCCCTCGTCGGCAGCAATTACCATGGCAACAAGGTCAATGCCGCTGGCTCCTGCCACCATGTTTTTGATAAATTTTTCATGACCTGGAACATCAACAACACCAACCAGCTCACCCCCTGGCAGTTTGATTGATGCAAATCCCAGTTCAATGGTGATTCCCCGCTGTTTTTCTTCTTTGAGCCGGTCGGTTTCAATACCGGTTAAAGCTCTGATAAGGCTGGTTTTACCATGATCAATATGTCCTGCAGTTCCTAAAATTATCTGGTTCAACTTTTTCAAAGCCCCCTACAGTTTTTTGTTTTTTTTTCTCATTAACTCCATAAGGTACGCTGCACCCACAAGCAAAATTCCCATGCCTGCTCCCCAGAACATATTCCAGTCAGGCCTGAAAATTCTTGTAAGTATAACCCCAAGCACAAGTCCCAGTATAATTCTGACGGTAAAGATCAATAAATTGTTCATTTTTTTTGTCCTTTTTTATCTGTTTTGGCAACCACAAATAATAATCAAAGTTTAGATATTGGTCAATATAATTCACAAATATTATAATATTTCTGCTTTTTTAAAAAAACATGTTGAAAAAAGGAAACTGATCTGGTATAAAGTATTGGTTTGCATGTGGTGGGTGTAGCTCAGTTGGTAGAGCGCTAGGTTGTGGTCCTGGATGTCGAGGGTTCAAGCCCCTTCACTCACCCCATTTTATCTTAATATAAAATAGATGGTAGAGGTGTTTACCACAACATAAGGATAAAATTTTTATAATTACAGTCCCTTGGACGGAGTTTTTATATTTAAAGATAAGCGCTCGTAGCTCAGCTGGATAGAGCGTCGGACTTCGAATCCGCAGGCCGCAGGTTCGAATCCTGCCGGGCGCACCATGTTTTACATTTAGGTCCCAGATTTTTTTCTGTGGTTTGTGGTTTAATTTTGTTTTTCAGGTCAGCTTCTGATATTGTTGAAATGCCCCCTTAACTTTTAATTCGGGTCTTTCAGTATAGGTGGGGTTGGCCAAAGAAGAAGATAATATATTTGGGTTGTTTTTTATTCCCCTTATTTATTATCATATATGATGCGGCAGGTCTTATTTCAAGACTTGCCTGTTTCGCACTTAGGGGGAAATAATAATTTGTCAGATAAGTATTTTAGTGTGACAACTACCTCAAAGTTTGGAACATTTAAACTTTATTTTTTAGGAGATTGTCACAATGGCTAACGGTACAGTAAAATGGTTCAATGATTCAAAAGGTTTTGGTTTTATCGAGCAGGAAAACGGAGAGGATCTTTTCGTTCACCACTCAAGCATAAATGCAGATGGTTTCAAGTCCCTTAATGAAGGTGACAAGGTAACATTTGACATTGAGCAGGGTCAGAAAGGTCCAGCTGCAGCGAATGTAACTGTAGTATAGTATATATAGAGTATACAGCTTAAGTTTATTGTTAAAGCTTATGGCTTTAAATAGGTTTAAGTACATATATTTTAGAAAAAACCCCTTTGATTTATTTCATTGGGGTTTTTTTTGTTTTCCAGAGCCAAACGTGTAAAATGAATTTTTACCTGATTTTAGTTTGACACCATGGATAACATGGTGTATGTAATTTGATTATACTATAGCAGGTCTTATTTCAAGACTTGCCTGTTTCGCACTTAGGGGAAAGTTCGCACTTAGGGGAAAGAATAATTTGTCAGATAAGTATTTTTAGTGTGACAACTACCTCAAAGTTTGGAACATTTAAACTTTATTTTTAGGAGATTGTCACAATGGCTGAAGGAACAGTAAAATGGTTCAATGATTCAAAAGGTTTTGGTTTTATCGAGCAGGAAAACGGAGAGGATTGTTTTGTTCACCACTCAAGCATAAATGCAGATGGTTTCAAGTCCCTTAATGAAGGTGACAAGGTGACATTTGACATTGAGCAGGGCCAGAAAGGTCCGGCTGCAGTGAATGTAACTGTAGTATAGTTTTTTATATGAAAGTCCTGGCAAACCAGGAGTGTAACTTTCATCATTTGTTGTGTGCAGATTTAGACCACTAAGGCTGCCTATGGCAGTTATATAGAGTATACAGCTTAAATTTATATTTAAATCTTATGGTTTTAAATAGGTTTTAAGTACATATATTTTAGAAAAAGCCCCTTTGATTTATTTCATTGGGGTTTTTTTTGGTTTTCCAGAGCCAAAGTATAGACTAAATTTTTACCGGATTTTAGTTTGACACCATAGATAACATGGTGTATGTAATTTGACTATACTGTAGCTGTAGCAGGTCTTATTTCAAGACTTGCCTGTTTCGCACTTAGGGGAAAGAATAATTTGTCAGATAAGTATTTTTTGTGCAAGAATTTATGGGAAAAGAAGAAGTAAGGGAGTTACAAGCAATAATAATACCCGCTATCGTTAAGAGTGCTGAAGATTACCTGAATATCGAACCTGCATACGGGTACTTTATATTCTTGTAAGTCCCTAAAAGAAAAACCGAAGAGTTAATTAATGGATTAAAAAATGATTAGAAGCTCCCAGATAAATATCAATTATGCAAACAAGGATAAGATTAATCAATTGGATTGTTTTTGCAAGGAAGCAGTCCGTGT
>JAYEHB010000507.1:0-4483 GCA_034659375.1 Thermodesulfobacteriota bacterium | reverse complement strand
ATTCCTGCTTCCTGGCAGTTTTTGATTCCCTGGATAGCTTTTTGAAATGAACCTTTTATGCCTCTAAATTCATCATGTATGGCTTCCATTCCATCTATGCTGATTCCCACATAGGAGAGGCCGATCTCTTTTAAAATTTTTGCCTTTTCCTCAGCAATTCCCGAAGCCTTGTAGAAGTGCATAAAATAAGGGTTGATATTTTCACCTCTCGCAAACTTTTTCACAAAAACAGACATTTATGAGCACTATCTCGTTAAAAATTTGTTAAAAAATCATTCTTAAAATTTAAAAAAGTTTTCTTAATACTGAAAGGATCTAAATTTACATAAAAGCATTTTTTGTAATCATTTTTTTTTAAAAAATGATTACAAAGTACTATTTTTTCATTTTTGCTATATACATGAGAGGAAAATTTTTTTAGAGTAGCATTGCAATTATAATAATATAAGGAGATGCCATGCTCAAAAAAAGAAATAAGCAAAATAAAATTCCATCAAAAATAAAATTAAAAAAACATCTCAATGCAGATGCACTTTTTAAAGCGGTACATGTAGATTTTAAAAAAATTCCTGAATATCGACCTGGAAAGGTTGGAATCCCGATGTATGACGCATGCATGTCAGCATTTGCAATGTTTTCACTTAAAGATCCGTCCTTATTGGCTTTTGATGAAAGAAAAAAAGATGATGCCTGCCTAATGAATTTAAAATCAGTTTATGGTATTGGTGAGATTCCATGTGATACCACTATGCGTGAGATCCTTGATCCTGTGAATCCAAAAAATTTAAGCAAACCATTCAAAACTGTTTTTAGCAGACTACAACGTGGCGGAGCCCTTAAACCTATGAAATATATCCAAGGGTGCTATCTTTTAAGCGTAGATGGAACCGGTTTTTTTTCTTCACCAAAACTTAGCTCTAAAGCCTGTCTTGAGAAAAAAGATAAAGAAACTGGAGAAACTACCAGTTATTATCAGCAATTATTAGCAGCAGCAATAGTCCATCCTGATTTTAAAGAAGTTATTCCTCTGATGCCTGAGATGATAGTTAAACAGGATGGTGATACTAAGAATGATTGTGAGCGTAATGCCTGTAAGAGATTGTTTCCCCAAATAAGAAAAGATCATCCACACTTACCTCTATGCGTAATAGAAGATGGTTTAAGTAGTAATGCTCCACATATCAAAAACCTGGGGGAGCATGATATGCACTATATTCTCGGTGTAAAGCAAGGGGACCATGCATTTCTTTTTGATTATGTAAATTCAGCCATTCAAAATGGACAGGGTGCTGAAATTGAGTGCATTGATAAAAAAGATCCTCAGATTACACATAAGTATCGCTTCACAAATGATGTGCCTTTGAATAAGTCTAATCAGGATGTTCGTGTAAATTTTATTGAATACTGGGAAATAACAGAAAAAAAGACGAAACATTTTAGCTGGGTAACTGATTTTGAGATAACACAGGACAATGCATATGAAATCATGAGAGGTGGACGAGTCCGTTGGAAAATTGAAAATGAAACATTTAATACCCTGAAAAATCAGGGATATCAGTTTGGACACAACTTTGGTCTAGGGAAAAAGAATCTAAGCGGAGTTTTTGCAACACTCATGATGCTGGCTTTTCTCGTTGATCAAACACAGCAGCTTACTTGCAATTTGTTCAGAAACGTTTGGAAGAAATCAGGAACTAAGCGGGCATTATGGGACAACATGCGTGCGTTTTTCAAAAATCATAAATTGGATTCAATGACACAACTTTATCGTGCCTTATTGTATGGTTTTGAGGTGCAGCCTCCAATAATTTTAGAAAACACATCATAAAATAGAGAGAAGCCTGTATTTTTATAATTGAACATTTAAAATGGTGTCTTGACAGCAAGACATTCAAACGCATAGCTGTATCTATAGCTATCATTTCCTGTCTTTGATATATCCCGAAAAACTTTTTTTTTCTATTTTTGGCATCCTTCATAAGTACCTTACACTTTCTGAAACCATTCCTTATTTAAGGGGGATTTCCCCAAAAAAGTGTAAACTACTTTTATGCTGATATGAAGGATGCCAGTTTTTGCAAACTATATTTGAGCAGATAGTATAGATAACCATTTGATAGAGGCACTTTTGCTCTGAGCCCATAGCAGGATTGATTAAATGCCATTGGTTTTGTTAGTTGAGCCAACTCACCAACAGTCCCTCTTGCTGAAATTATCAAATCTCCTTCATCTAATAATTTTGTCGAACTGTTTTTTAATCCCTCCTCTGTTATGGTTTTCTCTGTTTTCGAAACCCACCTGTTTTCATTTCCGAAATCAACCACCGATAGCCAAGGGATATTCCCGCACCAATAGTCTTCTATTGAGGTTTTTGGCGTTCCGCCTCCGATTATTTCGATCACTTCATTTAAGAAAGATTCTTGCCACTCACTCACACATCACCCCCATCCTTCATCTCTTCCTGTTCTATAAACATTCGCAGTTTTTCTTCAAGCAACTGCTTGTCAGGCAGATAGAGCTGATACTTGGACACAAAAAGCTGATTGGAAATGGACCCTGTGGCATATTCAACCAGAATTTCGTCCTTATCAGCGGCCAGGATGATACCGATGGGGTCTTTGTCATCGGCCATGTTTTCTTCACGTTTGAAATAGTTGAGATAAAGGTTCATCTGACCGATGTCCTGATGGTTGACTTTACCACTCTTCAGATCAATGAGGACAAAGCATTTGAGGATGCGATGATAAAACACCAGGTCTGCATAATAATGGGTGTTGTCCAGGGTCATTCGATATTGCTGACCGATAAAGGCAAATCCTTTGCCCAGTTCCAGAAGAAAATGTCCCAATTTGTCTATGAGTGCATTTTCCAGTGATCGTTCACCAATTTGAACATGCTCCGGGATATCCAGAAATTCAAACACATAGGGATCTTTGATGATGTCCTTTGAGGCCTCAATCGTCTGGCCTTTTTGTGAAAGAGCTGCGATCTGATTTTTATCCCGACTCAAGGCGATACGTTCAAACAAAGAGGCGTTCCTCTGACGCTTGAGTTCTCGGACCGACCAGGTGTCAGACAGGCATTGTTTTTCATAAAAAGACCGGCCCGCATCATCGGAGATGGATAGCAGTTCAACATAATGGGACCAGCTCAATTTGCCAGACAGTGTCTGGCGTTTTGGGTAATGGACATATAAAAGACGCATGTATTGAAGATTTGAGCGGCTGAATCCTTTGCCGTATTTGTTTTTCAGATCCTTTGACAATCGGACCATAAGTTCTTTTCCGTATTCAGCCTTCAGGGAGCCGGCCTGTTCAAACTCCACAATGCTTTTTCCCACCTGCCAATACGTGTCCACTAAAATGGCGTTAACCTTTTTTATGGCCTGGGTGCGTCCTTGTTCCAGGAGTTTTCCAATATCACCGACCAGGGAGTGGTAGGAGGTTTCAATTGGTTTTTTTGTCATATCTCAAGCCCTATCTTGTACAGCTGTTTTTTTATTTCAATATCAAGCGTTTGGGCTTCTTCCATCTGTTCTTTTAACTGCCCGGTCAGGGATTTCATTTTATCTTCAAAAGGAATTCCGTCATCTACTTCGTCTGGAATGCCCACATATCTTCCCGGGGTTAGAACAAATTTATGCTTGATAATCTCCTCTAAATCAGCGGATTTGCAGAATCCTTTGATATCTTTATAGACACCGACGTCTGCTGATTTCCAGTCATGATAGGTCCGGGCAATTTTCAGGATATCATTTTCATAATCAAAGGCCCGGTTGCGGCGGTCTATCATATATCCCATGTCCGAGGCATCCATAAAGAGAACCTCGTTTTTCCGGTTTCTGTTTTTGTTGCCGTTTTTATAACGGCTTAAAAACCACAAGCAGGCGGGTATGCCGGTGTTGTAGAACAACTGGGTGGGCAGCATGACAATACAGTCCACAAGATCGTTTTCCACAATTTTTTTTCGGATGCTGCCTTCGCCCCCGGTGTTGGAAGAAAGAGACCCATTGGACAGAACAAATCCGGCCATGCCTGTGGGGGCCAGATGAGAGATAAAATGCTGGACCCAGGCAAAGTTGGCATTCCCTTTTGGGGGCGTACCGTATTGCCAGCGACTGTCTTCCAAAAGAAGGTCGCCTGACCAGTCACTCATGTTAAACGGGGGATTGGCAATGATGTAATCTGATTTAAGATCGGGGTGGGCATCTTTGAGAAAGGAGCCTTCATTGTTCCATTTGACATTGGACGCATCAATTCCTCTGATGGCAAGATTCATCTTTGCCAGCCGCCAGGTTGTCTGATTGCTCTCCTGTCCGTAAATAGAAATGTCATCAAGTCGTCCCTGGTGGCTTTTACTCAATGACCTTACCGGCTAAAGCCGGTAGGTTGTTTTGGGCGTGAACGCCCGTTAAGGCTAAAGCCATCTAAACATTTCGGATAAATCCGACTAAAGCCCAGAATCATCCTTATCAGGATTCTCC
>JAYEHB010000506.1:0-4501 GCA_034659375.1 Thermodesulfobacteriota bacterium | reverse complement strand
CCAACCCCCTAAAGGAAATGACATGAGTGAAATTTATTCCAACCCCCTAAAGGAAATGACATGAGTGAAATTTATTCCAACCCCCTAAAGGAAATGACATGAGTGAAATTTATTCCAACCCCCTAAAGGAAATGACATGAGTGAAATGGATAAAAAACCAAGACTTCTCATTGTTGATGATTCGCCGGAAATCATTGACATGTTGGTGAAACTTCTGGAAAAAGATTATCAGCTCCTGACGGCAACCAATGGAGATGATGCATTAAAGGTGGCGATGAACAATGAAATCGACTTGATACTGCTGGATATCATTATGCCGGGGATTGATGGATTTGAGGTGTGTGAGAAGTTGAAAGCCAATGATAAAACCAAGAGTATTGTCGTGGTATTCATAACAGGCGAAGCTGATACTGCGAGCATTGTCAGGGGGCTTGAGGCCGGTGCATACTATTATTTGACCAAGCCGGTTAATATACAGATTTTGCAGACAATCATCAAGACCGCCCTTTCTGACCAGACCATTAAAAATAATTTGCAGGATGAGGTAAAAAAATCCACTGAAGTATTTATGACATATTTGAAGGAAGGCCGTTTCAGTATCAGAACTATTGAGGATGCTTCGATTCTATCCGTGCTTCTCGCTAAATGCTGTCCTGAACCGCAAAGAATTGTTTCCGGCTTGATGGAACTGCTCAACAATGCAGTGGAACATGGTAACCTTGGCATCACATATAAGGATAAATCCCGCCTTCTTGAGTGTGCTGAATGGGAGATTGAGGTTAAAAAACGCTTGAACCTTCCTGAAAATATGTCTAAGCGTGTTATCGTGCTATTTGAAAACAGGGAACACGAGAACCGCTTTTTGATTAAAGACCAGGGACCGGGGTTTGATTGGAAACCTTACCTGACTTTTGATCCCAGGCGGATGCTCGACCCGAATGGGCGAGGCATTGCCATGGCTAAAAATTTAAATCTGGATCGTGTTGAATATCAAGGTGTCGGAAACGAGGTGCTGGCAGTGGTGAATAAATAATGAATACAATTCATAGTAAAACAGAAAATATCACAGTGGATTCTGCCGTTGACGTTCCCAGGACTGATTATAAACTGACAACTTTTCACAGGAGAAAACATGGAAGAGAATAAAAAAATCCTGAGTATTCTGCTGGTCGAGGATAACAAAATTAATCAGATGGTAGCAACCAGTATTTTGAAAAAAAGGGGATATACCTGTGAAACAGCAGAAAATGGTAAGGAAGCTGTTGATATTCTGGTACAAAAAGAATTTGACCTGGTACTCATGGATTGCCAGATGCCGGTGATGGATGGATACGAAGCAACAAAAAAAATCCGCTCACCCGAATCCAGGGTCCTTAACAAAGATATCCCGATCATTGCCATGACTGCCAATGCCATGGCAGGTGCCCGGGAAAAATGCCTGGAAGCCGGCATGAGCGACTATGTGGTCAAACCCATGGAGCCAAAAATTTTATTTGAAACTCTGGTTAAATGGATACAGGAAGGTGAAAGAGATCCGGTTCCGGTAACAATCTCGGAAAAAAATAACTTACAGGAAAAGACAGCGTTTCCCCATGACCTGGACGGCATTGATATCGAGACTGGATTGCGGAGAACCGGTGGAAATCGTGTGCTTTACAGCGATCTTCTGCAAGCTTTTGTCACAGATCACGGCAACGACAATCAGGTTATTTCCCGGGCGCTCCTGGAAAACAATATCGAGACAGCCCTTCGCACTGCACACACCCTTAAAGGCGTGGCAGGAGGAATAGGTGCCCTGGCATTATATGAGAGCGCTCAAAAAGTGGAAATTGCGGTCAGGGAAGATCAATTGAAACTATTAGAACCATTGATGGAAAAAATGACCCGGGATTTGCAGGAAGTTGTTGAAGATCTGAAAAAAAAGATAATACAGCAGCCATCCTTTAACATGAAAAACAAAAGCGACCAACCCATTAATATAGAAAAAATAATATCCCTTCTGGACGAACTTCAAGAGATGGCCGAGGAGATGAATCCTGATGCGGATGAGAAAGCAAAAGAGATAAATCAACTGCTTCAACTTCATGACAGTATCCATAAAGAACTGGGTGAAAGGCTTTTCAACCAGTCGGCAGACATGGATTTTGAAGAAGTGCTTGAAACCCTGACAGAACTCAGAAAAGCCTTTGGCAATACCGATTCATAGTTAACCTTGATAGTTGATCCTGATAGTTGACATGGCAATATTAAGTACCTGGCCTAATGTTTTTACCTATCCCAAAAGCCATAAACACTCTAATTTAAAGAGTTTAAATATTGCAAGGATGGGATAAAAAATATATATGTCCACCTACTTATCAGTCTATATTTAAAACAAAGGAGAAATAACAAAGGAGAAATACAGCATGGATGAATTAAGCCGTATTCTGATCGTGGATGATGAGCGATACAATATCAAAGTACTGACTGATTTTTTGCGGGAAGATCACAAAATCATGGCGGCTAAAACTGGTGAACAGGCATTAAATGCTGTCCGGAGATCCAATATGCCGGACCTGATTCTGCTGGACATTATGATGCCCGGTCTCGATGGATACGAGGTGTGCAAAAGATTGAAAGCTGACAGTCGGACCGCACACATACCCGTTATATTCGTCACAGCCCTTGAGGCCTCAGATGACGAGGCAAAAGGATTTGAGGTAGGTGCTGTTGACTATATCATCAAGCCGTTTAAACCGGTTATTGTCAAGGCGAGGGTCAAAACGCACCTGGCACTTAAAAAAATGGAAAAGGACTTGCACGCCAAGAACATTATCTTAAAAGATACAGTTGAGCAGCTGGCTGATCGCAATCAAGAGATGATAGAGGATCAGGAATTTGCACAAAAAGTATTTACAAACATAGTCAATCCCAAGGCTCTTAATGCAATAAATATTAAATATACTCTATCATCAATGTCGATTTTCAACGGAGACCTTTTGTTTGTAGAACAAAATTTGTCGGGATATCAGACTATTATGCTCGGGGATTTCACCGGGCATGGTCTAAGAGCCGCTTTAGGTGCCATACCGGTTGCTGATATATTTCGTGCAATGTTGATAAAGGGTTTTTCCATGGAAGAGATTGTGTTTGAAATAAACAAGAAGTTAAATAACATACTTCCAACAGGTGTATTCTGCTGTGCCTGTTTTATCGAAATAGATATGGTCAAAAACAAACTAAAGGTGTGGAATGGCGGCCTGCCGGAACTGCTGATTCATAGAAAAAACCAGGGTATTATAACCTGGGTAAAATCATCACATCCGCCGCTTGGAATACTTGGCCCGGCCAAATTTGACAATAGTATTGAAATTGTTGATATTAAACCAGATGATCGGATCTATGTATATTCGGACGGGATTATAGAGAGCGAAAATAAAAACCAGGAATTATTCGGTCAGGAGCGTCTTGAGAAATGTTTTATAGACAATAATGATCCTGACAGATTGTTTGATGAAATTATGGAAAGTGTAAGCACCTTTTGTTCGGGAAATCCACAAAGCGATGATATTACCATTATCGAAGTTAACTGCCCCTTTCCCGAAGATGATGAAGATATAGATTAAAGCCCAAAGATGTATGTCAATTGAGCTTGAATTGCTTTTAAAGGCGATTTATCTGAAAATTACAGAATTATATAAACAATTATAAGGCTGCCGGCGGTCTTGAATCCTTTGTCGATTATTATTCTGCAAAATATGAGTTTGTGCTTTTTGATAAATCTTTAAAGGAGAATATCCTTTTTTCCAATCATAATCTTGTGACTGACAGTGTCTTTGGTGAAATGGATATGATTGTCTGCAGGAATGTTCTTATTTATTTCAACAGCGATCTTCAAAATCGTGTTTTCAGGCTTTTCAGTGACAGCCTTTGCCGGAAGGGTTTTTTATGTCTTCTGATAAAGGTCGATAAAAAATTAAAAAAAAATCTTGATGCAGGTGCCGAGCTGAAGAGTGAAATTTCAAAATTTAAAAAAGAAGATGAACAACTTCATATAAAGATTTCGGAGCATGCCTATACCCAGGATCGCAGCCAGATGGAGCTTAAGGGTATTAAAAAAAAGATGCCGGCTTTGGAGGCCTCGGGAAACATGGAAGTTCTTTACAAGGTTACCAGGGCTGTTGAGCAGCTGCAAAAAAAGGCTAAAGAGGCTGAAAATGAAATCAACAGTGCTTTTGCCCGGCAGGATGCCGTTGCCATGGAAATCTCCCGGAGAAAAGATACAATTAAAGGGCTTGAGGAGTCAAACAGATCTTTTGTCTATGAGAAAAAGGGATTAAAAGAATTCTCTGCAAAGGATAAACCTGTTCCCGAAGTAAGAGTTAATAAAAAAGCAGCGGCTGGAACTAAAATTGATGGTCCCAATTCATCCAGAATCATTAGAGAGGCTGTTTCACGGTGCAGAATACTTGAAGTTAAAAAAGGTGGTGGAGATGAAGGCGGGCTCAGCTTTTATGAGATG
>JAYEHB010000505.1:0-4523 GCA_034659375.1 Thermodesulfobacteriota bacterium | reverse complement strand
GATCATCTCCTTGACAAGGATTAAAGACTGACTACTTTATCATTGATTTTGAAACATATGAAAACAAAAAAAGCGGAGAAAGAAAATAATGCCTATTTATGAGTATGAATGTGAGGATTGTGGATCTGTTGAAGAAGCGTTCCAGAAAATATCAGAGGAACCCCTTACTGTGTGTAAGCAGTGCCAGGGGCATCTTAACAAACTGATCTCCCAGAGTTCATTTCAATTAAAAGGTTCAGGATGGTATGTAACTGATTATGGAGGCAGCTCGGGTAAAGGAGGAAGCTCTGCTAAGGAGAAAAAAGCTTTGGCACCTAAGGAATCCTCTGTAAAAAAGAGTGATAATTCAGGTGCTGCTTTAAAGAAAAAAGAATAAGGTTGATATGAACGTCAATTGATTACAATAGTTAAAATGACTTTCATGTAAAAATCACCATGGCAAACAATTTGCCACAAAAAAATGAAGGTCTTTGATTGCAGACAGTTGATAAGGCTTTTATCTTAAAGATATCCAAATTTTTAATAACTTTTAATAACTATTACGTTTTAAGGAGATTTAAATTATGAGTTTAAGACCATTACAGGACAGAATTCTGGTTGAGCGTGTTGCGGAAAATGAAAAGACCAAGGGCGGCATCATAATCCCTGATACAGCAAAGGAAAAACCTGCCGAGGGTAAAGTTGTTGCTTCAGGTAATGGACGTATTGGTGAAGACGGTAAAGTCATTCCCATGGATGTTAAGGTAGGCGACAGCATCCTTTTCAGTAAATATGGCGGAACAGATGTAAAGATCGACGGCATTGATTATCTGATCATGCGTCAGGATGATGTTCTTGGTGTTATTGAATAGTAAAGTGATTCCTTTTAGAATCTTATTTTTAATCTGAATATAACTGCCACGGGCAGGGTTCTTTACATATCGTTCTGCCCACAACAAAGCATGAAATTACGGTTTAGTTACCCGGAGTTTCATATAAATATATAAAATATAAAAATACAAATGGAGGCCAAAATATGGCTAAAGAGATTAAGTACAGCTCAAAAGCACGTGAAGCAATGCTCACCGGTGTAAAAACCCTTGCAGATGCAGTGGTTGTTACCCTGGGACCAAAGGGAAGAAATGTTGTTATTGAAAAATCATGGGGTGCACCAAATGTTACAAAAGATGGTGTAACTGTTGCAAAAGAGATTGATCTTGATGACAAGTTTGAGAACATGGGTGCCCAGATGGTTAAAGAGGTTGCCAGCAAGACCAGTGACATGGCTGGTGACGGTACAACCACTGCAACCGTTCTTGCAAGAATTATCTATGAAGAGGGTCAGAAACTCGTTGTTGCCGGCAATAACCCCATGGGTATTAAAAGGGGTGTTGATGCTGCGGTTGCAAAGATTGTTGCAAACCTTGAAGATATAACCAAGGCAACCAAGGATCAGAAAGAGATCGCCCAGATTGGAACCATCTCTGCAAATAATGATGAGACCATTGGTAACATCATTGCAGAGGCAATGGGCAAGGTTGGTAAAGAAGGTGTTATCACAGTTGAAGAGGCAAAGTCCATGGATACAACACTTGATGTTGTTGAAGGTATGCAGTTTGACCGTGGTTATCTCTCTCCATATTTTGCAACCAATACAGAAAAAATGACAGCAGAGCTTGATGATCCTTTTATTCTTATCTGTGATAAAAAAATCTCCAGCATGAAAGATCTTCTTCCAGTACTTGAAGAAGTTGCCAAGATGGCTAAACCCCTTGTTATTATAGCAGAGGATATTGAAGGTGAGGCCCTTGCAACTCTTGTTGTGAACAAGATCCGTGGAACACTCAATGTTGCTGCAGTTAAAGCTCCTGGTTTTGGTGACAGAAGAAAGGCAATGCTTGAGGATATTGCAATTCTCACAGGCGGCCAGGTTGTTTCTGAGGATGTTGGACTGAAACTTGAGAATGTTGGTGTGAATGATCTTGGACATGCTAAATCCATTGTAATTGATAAAGACAACACAACCATTGTTGATGGCGGCGGTGCCAGAGAAGATCTTGAGGGCAGAGTTAAGATGATTCGTGCCCAGGCTGAAGAGTCAACTTCTGATTATGATAAAGAGAAACTCCAGGAAAGACTTGCAAAACTCATTGGCGGAGTTGCTGTTATAAGCGTTGGTGCTGCCACAGAGACAGAGATGAAAGAGAAGAAAGCAAGAGTTGAAGATGCTCTTAATGCAACTCGTGCTGCTGTTGAAGAGGGTGTTGTAGCCGGTGGCGGTGTTGCACTTGTACGCTCCATTAAAGTTCTTGAAGGTCTTTGTGATGATGATGCTGAGCAGAAACTTGGTGTTGCTGTTATAACAAGAGCCCTTGAAGAACCCCTTCGTCAGATTGCAAACAATGCCGGTGTTGAAGGTTCTGTTGTAATCAACAAGGTCAAAGAGGGTGAAGGTTCTTTTGGATACAATGCAAGAACTGACACATATGAGGATCTTATTGAGGCTGGTGTTATTGATCCTAAAAAGGTTGTTCGTTTTGCACTTCAGAATGCAGCAAGTGTAGCTTCTATTATGATTACAACCGAGGCCATGATCGCTGACAAACCTGAAGAGGGTAATGCCGGTGGTGGTGGAATGCCAGGCGGCGGAATGGGCGGAATGGGCGGAATGGGCGGAGGAATGCCCGGAATGATGTAAGCCGTTCCCTTACATTTGATTTGATAAAAAAGCCCCTGTTCAGAGAATACTGTTCAGGGGCTTTTTTTATGGAAGACTTGACAATAAAGGCACTCTCATATAGCATCACAAAAATATTTATATAACCGGCACGGCCGGAGCGTGGTTATTGCATCGGCCGCAACAAAGTTAGAAAGTCTATGATTACAGTCGCTTGGATGGATTTTCATATAACCGGCACGGCCGGAGCGTGGTTATTGCATCGGCCGCAACAAAGTTAGAAAGTCTATGATTACAGTCGCTTGGATGGATTTTTATATAAAAAATATGGAGTAATAGTTTATGACCCCTGAATCAAACGGAATTTTTCATATGCTTTACAGCGCAGGCCCTGTTGTCAAGGCTGTGCTGCTACTGCTTTTTTTCTTTTCAATTACTTCCTGGGCTATTATTTTTATAAAATACAGGTATATTAGAAAAGCATACAGAGAGTCAGTTGATTTTACCGATCTTTTCTGGCAGTGCCGTAATCTCTCCGATGCTTTTTCAAAGGCAAAGGTATTAAAAACAAGTCCCGTTGCCAGGGTTTTTATTTCAGGGTTCATGGAATTAAAAAAAAGTAAGGTATCTGGTAATAGCGGTGGTAAGTCGAATGGTTCTGAAGTTTTGATAACTTACCCTGTCCAGGCAATGGGGGGCGTGAAAAGAGCTCTGAGGAGATCAATAAGTGTGGAGGTGAGAAGAGTTGCCGGTCTTGTGCCTTTTCTTGCCACAGCAGGGAACACTGCTCCTTTTATCGGGCTTTTTGGTACAGTATGGGGGATTATGAATACATTCCATGGCATCGGTATGACCGGTTCTGCCAGTCTTGCCGTTGTTGCTCCCGGTATTTCAGAAGCTCTTGTAGCAACAGCAGCAGGTCTTGCAGTTGCTATACCTTCTGTTATGGCGTATAACTATTTTACAGACAGGATAAGGGTTCTTGATTCAGAACTTCAAAGTTTTGCAGCAGACCTTTTAAATATAATAGAGCGGGATCTTCAAAGGCAAAAGGAGGTATGATGCAGTCAGATTTTTACAGTGAGCAGCTTATGTCTGAAATAAATGTAACTCCTTTTGTGGATGTGATGCTGGTTCTTTTGATTATTTTTATGGTAACAGCTCCAATGATGGTGCAGGGCGTGGATGTTAATCTTCCCAGGGCATCTTCAGACCCGATGCAGAAAAATGAAGAACATCTTGTGATTACTGTAAAACAGGATCAGTCGGTATATATTAACGATCAGGTTGTTGGTGTTGACTTTTTAACTGGAAAGCTTTTAAAAATCGTGGAGAATATTGATACACGTACTGTTTATTTACGGGCTGACAAGAGTGTGCCCTATGGTATGGTTGTAAATGTTATGTCAAAAATCAAGCAGGCAGGTGTTGAAAATCTTGGCATAATCACTGTTCCCGATGAAGAAGATTCCTGATTAAAAATAATGGATGATTTATACTCTTTAACCCGGGATAAAAATTTTTCATATAAAGATGATGGATGCAGTAAAAAAGCAGGGATGCTAATATATTTTGTCTCGTTGTTTTTGCATCTGGCTTTTTTGACTGGAATTTTTTTTATGCAGGATATCACTCCTCCCATGGTGCTTCCTCCTGCAATTTCTGTGGATCTGGTCTCTTTCTCTTCTGTTGCAGAAGATGGTTTTAGTAAGTCTGCCCCTGAAGTTAAAGATAGTGATGCTTTGCCGCCTGAACCTGAACTTGAACCTGAATTAGAGAAAAAAGAGTTATTGCCGGAACACGAGGCAGAACCGGTGCAAACAGAGACAGTTCCTGAAATAAAAGTAAAACCAAAAGTAAAACCAAA
>JAYEHB010000504.1:0-4535 GCA_034659375.1 Thermodesulfobacteriota bacterium | reverse complement strand
ATACATCTATTATCAAAGCAACTTTGCCCTGATAATAGAAAAAATAATTTATTATCAAGGCACTTTTGCATTGATAATAACCAAAAAATTATATTATCAGGGCAAATTATCTTGACAATACACATACTTAAGTTAAAAATATTTATTATTTTCATATGAAAAATATGAAATATTTTTTTTTAACATTAATTTTTTATAGGGGTGAATTGAAAATATGTCAAGTAAAATAATTAAAAGGGGCATAATGGGGACGTCTATGCTTTTATGCTTTTCTCTTCTATAAACTCCACTCTGGCTTCATCTGCTATTTTTTCACCTCTCCTGAATAATCAATTTACGGGCTTGGTTCTATATTCGGCCACTTGATGGAGGGGTCAGGCTTTCGTTATTGTCATTATCTTGATTTTTTTGGTTAATTATCTTCAAGGTTTGATAACGACACAAATAACAAAAGCCTGACCCCTCCGTTGTTCCTGCAATCAGGATATATGGCCGACGTTAGAACCAAATCCCAAAAACTTTTTTTTTGAAATTCATTCCACCACCAATTTCTTGAATCCATTCATCCACTGAAATCCCACCGTTTAAACAGAATTGTTCCATGGCTGTTACTTGAGATTGAAGATCATCTTTTTGGTTGTGGGATGACACTCGGCAGTAAACAACAATTTTTCTTTCAATATCTTTGATGCCAAATAGTTTACGAACATCTGATTCATCATAATACCGCTGACCTGTCAGCATTCACTTAGCAGCCAATCGGCCCTCAGCATCCCAACGTCGTAATAATGTCGATGTTAATTTCCCTATTCTTTTGAGTGTACCCTTTTTTGATTAACCGGGGGAAATGGCTGCCATGAAACCTCACCCCCCGCCCCTCTCCATGATTGGAGAGGGGGGAGAATAATTCAAAAAGGATACACTCTATTCTTTTTGCAAATTCGTTTATTCTGTATATATTGCTCATAATAAATAATAATAATAATGATAATAATGATAATAAACAAAAAGTTAATAACTATTTATAGCTCTTAATTTGTTTTAGCAATATAGAATTGTCTGCTATTCTATAAGTTTTTCAATTTTTACAGCTCCAACCTTGAATTCCGGTATTTTGGCAAGGGGATCAACATGTTCTGAACTGGTTAAAATATTTGTGGGATTTTCCCCAAAATGAATTGGCAGAAACAGGGTCCCGGGTTTAACACAATTTGTAATTCTTGCAGGAGCTTCCATCTCTCCCCTTTTTGAAGTGATAAGAATCGGTTCTCCTGATTTTACACGAAGAATTTTGGCATCCAGCGGGTTTATTTCAATATATCCGGTTGTCTGTTCCTTATCAAGATTGGATGAAACTCTTGTCATGGTTCCTGTATGAAAATGGGCAAACATTCTTCCCGTTGTTAAGAGATACGGATACTCTTTGCTGGCAAGTTCAGCAGGGTCTTTATACTCTATTCCATGGAATTTCCCTTTGCCCCTGGTAAATGTTTCTTTATGAAGATATGGCGTACCTGGATGATCAGTCCCAGGGCACGGCCACTGAAGCCCGTCAATACCAAGTCTATTATAAGTCATACCTTCATAACTTTTGGTTAAAGATGTCATTTCATTAAAAATTTCCTCGGCAGAGGAGTAGGACATTTTATAACCCATGGCAGTTGATAATTTTGAAATAATCTCCCAGTCAGAAAGAGCATTCCCAACAGGTTCCACAGCTTTTCTTGTTATCATGCATCTTCGTTCAGTGTTGGTAAAGGTACCTTCTCTTTCACCAAGTGCTGCCGAGGCAAGAACAACATCAGCTATCTGGGCAGATTCTGAAAGAAAAATATCCTGTACAGCAAGGAACTCAAGTTTTTTAAGGGCCTTGTCAAGGTGGTTCCAGTCAGGATCACTGAGTTTTGGGTTTTCACCAATAACATACAATCCCTTTAGTTTTCCCTTGTCGATTGCTGTAATCATATCTGTAATGGTCATGCCGGGAGTGTCTGAAAGTTCACAGTTCCAGGCTTTTGAAAATTTCTGCAAAGCATCGGAATTTGCAACGGGCTGGTAAGCTGTAAATACATTGGGCAAACCTCCCATGTCACAGGCTCCCTGGACGTTGTTCTGTCCCCTTAAAGGATTTACACCGCCGCCTTTTACCCCGACATTTCCGCAGAGCATGGCAATATTGCAGCAGGATTTAACATTATCAACCCCGGTTGTATGCTGGGTGATTCCCATGGCATACAACAGAGCTGCTGGTGAATTTAATGCATAAAGCTCTGCCATTTTTTCAATATCTTTTTTATCAACTCCTGTGATTTTTGAGATCTTTTCCGGGGTACAGTCCTCTACAGCTTTTTTCAGCTCTTCAAAATCCTCACACCTGGTATCAATATACTCTCTGGCATGCCAGTTGTTTTTTATGATAATATGCATCATGCCGTTTAACAGAGCAACATCAGAGCCAAGACGATGGTTAACAGAGATATCAGCAAGGTTTGCAAGCTGAATATGTCTTGGATCTGCAACTATGAGCTTTGCTCCGTTTTCCTTTGCCTTGATTATTCTGCTGGCTATTAAGGGATGACATGCTGTTGTATTGGAACCAATTACAAATATCACTTTTGAATCTTCTTCAAATTCAGCAATGGAATTTGTCATGGCACCACTTCCAAATGCAGCGGCAAGACCTGCCACTGTAGAGGAATGTCACAGTCTTGCACAGTGATCTACATTGTTGGTTCCAATGACAGCCCTTGTGAATTTCTGGGCAAGATAATTCTCTTCATTGGTGATTTTTGCAGAGACCAGAACCCCTATTGAATCAGGACCGAACTTATCTTTGATCCTTGTAAAATTTTTTGCTGTATGATTTATTGCCTCATCCCATGTTGCTTTTTGAAATCTTCCATCTTCTTTAATTAAAGGTGTTTTTAAACGTATAAAACTGTTTATGTATTCATGGAGATTCCATCCTTTTATGCAGAGTTTTCCCTGATTTACAGGATGGGATTTAAGGGGCAGGGTGGAATTGATTTTTCCGTCAATTACTTCAAACAAAACTCCACAGCCTGTTCCGCAATATGAGCAGACAGATGGTACAAATTTATAGTTCATTATTTTTTTCCTCTTTTAAAGTTTCCATTGGTTTTGGTGCCAATGTAACTTTATCTCCAATAACGGTAAAAGGAGATTTTTCCATATTCTGGCCCGGCTGATAATCAAAAACATCGGAAACAATCTGATTCATCTCCCTGTAAAGGAGTCGTAAAGGAATCTCAGCAGGACATGCATCTTCACACAAGCCGCAGTCTATACATCTTCCTGCCATGTGACTTGCCCTTACAAGGTGGAAAATCGGTATGTCAGGCGGAAGGTTTCCAGTCTCAACAAGATTTGGATCTTCAAGGCTGCATTCAGTACAAAAGCATACAGGACATATGTTTCTGCATCCATAACATTTTATGCATTTGCTGAATTCATACATCCACCTTGCAAGACGCTCATTATTATCATATTTTTCCATCAGCTCTTCAGGATCAGCACTAAATTCAATACCATGCTCTTTCTTAAATTCACCA
Organism: Thermodesulfobacteriota bacterium; assembly: GCA_034659375.1. Lineage (GTDB taxonomy): Bacteria > Desulfobacterota > Desulfobacteria > Desulfobacterales > Desulfobacteraceae > DATFJZ01. Next base: position 963 of record JAYEHB010000504.1, on the reverse strand, counting down.
CTTTTTTTAGGCTCAAGATAGGAGCAGTCGGCATGGGGTTTTATTTTTGAGGGACAGCAGTTGATATCAATGGTTTCAATATTTTCCGGGTTTAACTGATTCCAGACATAGAGACCATTTAAAGCACGCTTGTTACAATCCCTTGCTATTATTCCAATTTTGAGGTCTTTATTTTTTTTTGTGAGGTGGGCTGCCATCTTTTCAAGGGAATAACGATTTTCACCTGTTTTCAGCTCTTTGATCTCTTCTAAATTTTCCTTTGTAAATCCGTGGGGAATGACATGGCCATCCAGTTCTTTGTATCCAATAAAGATATCAACCTTCCCCTTTTCAAGAAGCTGTTCAACCTGATTTATGATATCCATGATTTATACCACCTCTTCCTTTACTTTATTGAGTTCCTTACAGAGTCCTCTGCTGGGGCCTAAGGGGTTAGGCCCTAAAGTCCTTATTTTTTCCGTGAAATCTGTAACTACCTGAACAAATTTCTGGGCTTCAGCAGAAGAAATCCATTCAAGATGGAGCCGTCCTTCAAGCCCCATGAATTTCAGCATTTCCTGCATAAATGTCATTTTTTTGATTGTCATATGATTACCGTACAGGTAATGGCAGTCTCCGATGTGTCAGCCGCCCACCAGTACGCCGTCGGCATTACTCTGTAAGGCTCTTAGAATATGATGGGGCGATATGGTTGCCGAGCACATTACACGTATAGGTTTTATATTGGGTGGATACTGAAGCCTGCTCACTCCTGCCAGGTCTGCAGCTCCATAGGTACACCAGTTGCACATAAAAGCTATGATTTTTGGTTCAAATATATTTTCTTCCACCAGATACTCCTTACTTTTTTATAATATAGGCCTTTAGGCCGTAAAACCCAATCCTTTAGGTTTGGGATATAAGTTTTGCTTTAGCAATTTTTTGTTGTACTTTCCAGCCTATGCATATTTGGAAAGTACCTGT
>JAYEHB010000503.1:0-4560 GCA_034659375.1 Thermodesulfobacteriota bacterium | reverse complement strand
AAACCTTATCGGGGTCAGGCTTTTGTTATTTGTGTCGTTATCAAACCTTGAAGATAATTAACCAAAAAGTCAAGATAATGATAATGGCAATAACGAAAGCCTGACCCCACGCACAGGCCTTGACATGCACAATCCAGAAAGTTGAGTTAATATAATGCATCATTATTCCTATGATTTTAAGTTCAGCTTATAATAGTCAAAAAATGGACAAATTGCAAATTCAAAATTAAATTTGTCCACATAGGCACTGCAAAGTTATCCAGCGATGAACGAAGAAGCTGCTTAGGCAAGAGCCATTAAAAACCTTGAAGCAGGGATAACATGAATATTGTTTTTCTTATCTAAATAATGCTGCTTTTCATCCATGGTAACAAGGAATCTTTGTTCAACATTCAGCTTATCTCCAAAATAACTTAGAGGCTTATGTGCATCAGGTTTAAGTTTGCATTCCACCATAAACCATGGGGTTCCTTTCCAGGTAATAAGAAAATCAACTTCACGACGTTCACGATCTCTGATATACCAAAGCTCAATTTTCAGACCATAAACATGATAATAATAATCACAAAACTTATTTAAATGAGATGCAATCATATTTTCAAATTTCGGACCATCATTTTCTATTTCTGACCAATCCCAAAGATAGTATTTGGATTCTTTTTTTAATGCTCTTTCAAGCCTTGAATGAAACGGCATTACTCTAAAACAATAATAATTACGGCAAAGAAGATCCATCCAGTTAATTATTGTTTTCGGACTTGTCTGTACATCTTCTGACATTGAGGCAAGGGAGAGAGGAGATGCAACTCTTGCTGGAATAAGTGCCCCCAGAAGCTCAATCTGGGAAAGAAGTTTTACCTTTTCCGCAGTCCTTATATCTTCTCTGAATATTCTCTCAAACCTTTCGTTCTGCCATCTTAAAAGTGTTCGTTCTCTCCCATCAAGGAATGGTTCCGGAAACCCGCCAAATTTGAGTAGAATTGCCAACTCCTCACCCTTTTCAGGAAATAAAAGAGAATGGCAGTATTGCGGCATTTCAAAATCAGATATCTCTGGATAAATAAGCTCTTTTAAGGAAAAGGGATGAAGTACATGATAATGATATCTCCCTAATAAGGAATCTCCTGATTTTCTGAAAATATTCAATTTTGACGAGCCAGTAACAATTATTTGCTCATTATTTGACCGTGTATCCCAAATCCCTTTTATCAGATTCTTCCATTTATCGTATTTGTGTATTTCATCAAAAACAAGGTATTTTAAATTAGGTGCCCACTGCTGTGCTGTAATTTTAACTTTATGTTTAGGATTATCCCAGTTTAGATAGGCATAATCATCTTTTTCATTAGCAATAAATCGGGAAAGCGTGGTTTTCCCAACCTGTCTCGGACCTCCAAGAAATACCATTTTTTTCTTAAGATCATCTTTAATTATTTCTGACAGATATCTTTTCTTCATATGACAAAAATACCCTATAGGTAAAAATTGTCAATACTTTTTTTACCTGTAGGGTGTTTTTGCCGTGAATACAACTTATAAACTTTTCTTGACAAAAAGCAATTCTCTATCCTATATCCATTTTATGAATTATCATTGTTTTATTCCATTGTATATATACTTAAAACAATATAAAGGAAAAATCATGGTTACAGACAAGTTCACATACAAAGGTTCTGACGGGAAAGAAATTTTTTCACACAAATGGCTTCCTGAAAAAGGTACAGGCATTAAAGCTGTAATCCAGACCAGGCTGGGTTGAACATGACCCCAAAGAAATCTGGGAAAGCCAGTTTGAAGTTGCACAAAAGATATCCAGGCTTTAAATAATGCAGGGCTTTTAAGAAATTAATTTTAGATGAAAAAATTTGACTTATACTCAGTATCTATGTAATAAAAAATTAATACTTTGAGAATAACCTGAAGATCAGAAACTGAATAATCTATTAATTACTGATTAGAGGAGAAATTACTATGGGCAGACAGGTATTGTGGCTGTTTTTGATTATATTGATGATTTTAAGTATAAGTGTAGCATCAGGAGCAGCGTCCAATCGTACCGCCCTTGTAATTGGCAACAGCAGTTATAAATCATCACCTCTCAATAATCCTGTCAATGATGCAACAGATATGATGGCGGCAGATGGAGAATGCCTACAAATAGCGAATTTAGAGGATTGTACAAATTAGGAGCCGGGAAAAGTAATATGACTCCATTATTGAAACTACGGCTTGGTTCGTATTGTCGTCGGTTGGGGGAGGATTTCTCTTCTACGACCGCTACGGCTACTGGGACCCCGGCTACTACCTCTACCGCAAGGGCTTCTCGCCCAGAGCCTTTGCTGTCCGTTCCCGAAGATAGATTATTTGGGAATTTGAATATTTGATTATTTTTTAAAAAATACTTGGTGGAGCTGTCACGTAACGATCCAGTAGTTCTCTCGGGTGGTTCCTACAGCGTGTTCCGTGGCAGCAGGCAGTAGAAATTGAAAACAGGATTAAAATAAAACCGCAGCGTTTCAACTTTTTTAAAGAAAAAAACAGATTCCATTCGATAACAGTTTTAACAGGCTGAAAATTTAATTTAACAAGGTCAGGTAAAACAATGGATTTTATTGAATGGTTTCTTGAAAATTTCGGAATATTTTTCGGATCAGTTTTTCTGGTTTATCTTTTTTTTATAGTACACCGTGTGGTTGTTCTGCATGATTATCTCAGATTTGTTGCAAAAGATGAAACAAAAGCTCTAAGTTTTCTTGAGCCTCTTTTTGACAGGTTAGAGAGAACAGGGCAGAAAAATCATAATAATATGTCAGTTTTTGTGGATGCCATCTGGGCTGAGATAGATTGCAGGATATCAGTTCATTTCCAGGCAATATCAGGATATGTAAGTACGCTTGTACTTATTGGATTTGCCGGCACAATATTTGGCTCCATAGGTGCCTTCAACGAAATGTTCCAGGGGCTTGCAGAAGGTAAGGCTGCAGCAGTTGTCTTTGCAGCATCCTGGAACCACGGTTTGTCCACGGCTCTTTATACATCACTGGGTGCAGCCGCCATCGGCGGGGTTGTGCTGACTCTTATCGGATCAAAGTTTTTGCTGACAAGGGCAAAAAGGCTTGAGGCAATGGTCAGCCTCAGAATCTGTCAGATTATTGAAGGGGATGTATAATGGGACGAAGACGAAGACAGGGCATTTCAACATCTCTTGCAGCAGGTGATCCGGGCAAAGATCTTTTTGCATATCTTTTTCTTTTAATTATGGTTTTTTCGTTCATGCTGCTCATGTCCTTTGAACAGGCAGGGTCAGCCCGGAAAGCTCCTGAAAGTGAAAAGAGCGGGACATCGACTTTGGCAACGATCTCCAAAGACAATATTGCCACTCTTGAAGAGATAAATTCAAAAATATTTTTAAGGTTTGGCAAAGACCTGTATGATCCTGAAAATGATCTTGAAAAATTTGAGCAGGATAAAAAAAATGTGGTTGTTAAACAAGATGGCAGAGAAGAACAGCGATTTTTGTATATTGAAAAGAAAAATCAGGAAGATATTTCTCTGTTTGAATATCTCGAAACTTTTAAAAGATTATCTCAAAAAAATATTTCAATTGCTTTTACCCGGGAGGTTCTATGAAAAACAGAGAGATAATATTGTTTTTTGGGAGAATAAAACTGATAATTCAAGATCTGACCCCAATATTGATATTGTTGATATTGATATTGTTTGCAGTTGTTTTTTGTGATGTGCTCCATGCATCAGAAGATCCCTGGTCAGATTTAAGAAAACAGTATGAAAAAACTAAAATTAAAAAAGTCATGAAAAAAGAACGACAAGATCCGTGGAAGCTTTTAAGAGCTGTTTATCTTCCATTTTCAATGTCAGAAGAAAAAAAAGCTGCGGCTGACCCTGAAACAGCAAAAAAATTTACCAGAAAATTTAATTCAAGGCTTTTGCAATACAACACTATTATAGAAAAGGCTGCAAACAGGTTTGATATCCCCATAGAGATTATTAAAGCTGTGATCATGGCTGAATCAGGCGGGGATAATTATGCAAAGGCAAAAACGACATCTGCCAAAGGGTTGATGCAGACCATAGATTCTACTTTTTTAATGGCAAAAAGAGGTCTTGAAAAAGAAGGGGTTTATATATCGGATGATCCTTTTGAACCGGAATCTTCCCTAATGGCAGGGACATGGTATCTTAACAAAATGTATGAAAAATGTATTTTGGATGGTAAAATCGTTTCACAAAAGAGAAATAATATCTCTTCCTGGCGATACCCCCTTGAATATTACTATGCAGGCCCTGTGCATGGTGCAAAAAAGAACAATAAAATATATGTCTTTTCAAATGGGAAAAAACGTATGATTGATAAACGTATGTATTCAAAAAAAATACAAAAATGGGCACAAATTCTCGCTGTATAGTGGATAAGCCATTATCAGACAGGGAGATTATTGAACTTTCAAGGGAAAACTGGTTTGAATTCAGGGAAGCAAGACCCCTCTCTTTTAAAGGGCATTCCCAGGCACACTCTGATCTTATGGAAAATATGTAGAA
>JAYEHB010000502.1:0-4571 GCA_034659375.1 Thermodesulfobacteriota bacterium | reverse complement strand
ATCTCTTCCATTTTTCATCGAAAACTTCTCCATTTTAAATACAAAACGTATCCTGTTTAAATTTTGTGGTGGAACAAAGGGAATCGAAAATGCTAAGTCATAGGGGTCAGGCTTTTGTTATTCGTGCCGTTATCAAACATTGAAGATAATTAACCCAAAAAGCCAAAATAATGACAATAACGAAAGCCTGACCCCACGCATTCTAAACAGCGTTTCCCATCAAATTTAAACAGAACGCTTACAATTTTTTAGGTTGAAACCAATGGTACATTAATGATAGTATATATAAGATACAGGGTAAATGTCAACGACCCAAACCGTTGCCAACTTCAAGTTTCTTTTTTATATGAAAGTCCTGGCAAACCAGGAGTGGTTGTCCTTCATCAGGGGCAACGGGCAGGCACAGGGGCCTGCCCCTACCATTCGCGGTTGCCGATTGATTCATGACCGTAGGGGCAACCCCCCTGTGGCTGCCCTTTAGGGTATGCCGGTTTATATGAAAGTCCATCCAAATGACTGTAATGATAGACTTTTTAACTTTGTTGTGGCCGATGCGGTAACCACGCTCCGGCCATGCCGGACGAGGCAGAACCTGTTGCTGACATTAAACGCTATGGATTCAGAAAAGGAGTAAAAGAAATGAACATTCAAACAGAACATATTCCTTCAGGAAGCTTTAAAACTGGAAAAAAAACTTCTCTGATCTTCCAGGCGTTTCTTGGAACCTGTGTGGGGGTAGCTCTCTATGACAAATCCGCAGAAGTGGGGGGATTACTGCATATTCTTCTACCTGAACCTATTTCTGACATACCTCCTGACTTTTCTGAAAAATATGCATCCACAGCTCTTCCTCTGCTTATTAAAAAACTTAAAAAAATGGGGGCTTCAGAAAAAAATCTAAAGGCAACCATTGCCGGTGGAGCACTGGTTGGCCCCATAAGCCAGATGGATATAAACCTTGATATAGGGGGCAGATCCACAGAAACAGCTCTTTTGATTCTTGAAAAAGAAAAAATAGAGGTGATACATTCTGAAACAGGCGGATTTTTCACATGCACCCTTGAATTAAACATGCAGACAGGAAAAAGCTTAATCAAACCTGCCTTTGAAAATAGCACCAGGGAAATTTTTGATTACTCTCCTCCTTCAAAGGAGACTATCCTGCAAACCATTGATTCACTTAAGCCCATTCCCCAGGCTGCCTTGAAAATCCTTAGAATGATTCAGAATGATAAACATGACATTAAAAATATAACAAAAGAACTTTCAAAGGATCAGGTTTTAGGGGGGCTTACCCTTAAACTATGCAATTCTGCACTTTTTGCCGGACGGGTTAAGATTGAAACATTAAATGATGCGGTAATTCTTCTTGGTGAAACCATGCTCATGAGATCTGTTATTACAGCAGCTGTAAAAAGTTATTTTAATCAAACAGGATACCAGGGTTATTCCCTATGCAAAGGCGGCATTTTTTTCCATGCTGTTGGCTGTGCAGTAATAGCTGAAAAAATTGCTCTGCTGACAAAAAAAGTCAACCCTCAACTGGCTTATACTGCAGGCCTGCTCCATGACCTGGGTAAAGTAGTTCTGGATCAATACATTGCAGACGTATGCCCGATTTTCTTCAGAGGAGTACTTCACAATGGTGAAGAGTCCTTAACTATGGAAAAAAAGATCCTTGGAACAACACATTGTAAAGCAGGTGCATACCTTGCTGACAAATGGCAATTTTCAGAGGCACTTACCCAGGTTGTACAATTTCACCATGATCCCCAAAAGGCTGAAACCCATAACGATATAGTGAGTATTGTATATATTGCAAATCTGATAATGTCCAGATTTAACACTGAACTTGTCCTGGAAAGAGTAAGCACAAAAGATCTTAAAACAGCACTTGAAACTCTTGATCTTACCCTTTCAGATCTGCCTCTGCTTATAGACTCCATCCCCTTGAATGCATTTAAGGGAATTAAAAAAGAGTAATAATAAGGAAAAAGCTCAACAATGATAAATTCCAGTAAACAACAGCTCTTAAAGCTTCTTCCAGGAGTTGATCTCCTTTTGGAGCTTGTAAAAAATGATAAAAACTTTAAAGATATTCCAGGGGCTCTTGTTAAAACCTCCATCAGAAAAGTCATTGACCAGATAAGAACAGAGATCCTTGACAACAAAGCCCAGGAGATTTCCAACAAAAAAATCCTCTCAAAAGCCCTGGCCAATGCAAAAAAGACCATGGGCCCCAACCTTGTTCCAACAATAAATGTAACAGGTGTTGTTTTGCACACAAATCTCGGTAGAGCTCTGCTCTGTAAAGATGCCCTGGATAATATCAGAGCAATTGCTTCCGGCTATTCCAATCTTGAGTTTAACATTGAAAAAGGGAAAAGAGGCATCAGGTACAGTGCTGTTGAAGATCTTTTGTGTGAACTCACAGGGGCAGAAGCTGCCATGGCTGTGAATAACAACGCCGGAGCCGTACTGCTCTGCCTTGACACCTTTGCAGATAAAAAACAGGTCATCGTCTCCAGGGGGGAACTTGTTGAAATTGGGGGGTCATTCAGAATACCCGATGTCATGGCAAAAAGCGGAGGAATCTTAAAAGAGGTTGGTACAACCAATAGAACCCATTTAAAAGATTATGAGGATGCTATAACCCAGGAAACCGCTCTTTTACTAAAGGTTCACACAAGTAACTACAAAATACAGGGCTTTACAGCAAGTGTTCCTCTGTGCGATCTTGTTTCACTTGGAAAAAAAAATGGTATTACTGTTATGGAGGATCTTGGAAGCGGAACACTGATTGATTTCTCAAAAAAATGGGCAAAATATGGACTTGGCAAAGAACCCACAGTTGCAGAATCCGTGGCATCCGGGGCTGATATTGTCACATTTAGTGGAGATAAACTTCTTGGCGGCCCCCAGGCAGGTATTATTCTTGGCTCACGAGCTGCAATCAACAAAATAAAAACCAACCCCCTCACAAGAGCCTTGCGTATAGATAAACTCACACTGGCAGCTCTGGAAGCCACCTTACAACTATACAGAGACGAAGAAAAAGCTATTAAAGAGATCCCATGTCTGAATATGTTGACACAATCCTTTGAAGATACAGCACAAAAAGCTGAAAAAATATTAGAAGATCTTAAAACAAAAATTGGCACAAAAGCCACAGTAGAGTATGCTGATCTCTCCTCATGCGTTGGAGGAGGGGCTTTCCCTGAACTTTCTCTTCCAAGCCGCTGCATTGCTGTGACTCCAAAAGCCATCTCGGCAGCACTTCTTGAAAAAGAAATGCGCATGAACAGACCGGCTATAATAGGCAGGATAGAGCAAAACAGCTTTATCATTGATCCAAGGACAATACAAAAGGGCCAGGCAGCCATTATTGCTCATGCCCTTGAGACAATTTTAAACAGAGAATAAAACATGACACCAAACAAAAACTTTTCCTCTGCTGATACAAATTTTTCCTCAAAAGAGCTTCTCTTTCTCAAAGGGACAGATTTGAAATCTCTCCCCTTAGATTCGCCCCGGGAGTATCTATCTGACACCATAGCATGTGAAACGCCATGGATGGAATCCTTTTGTTTAAAGCTTAACAAAGCTGATATTCCAGGTGAAAACTTTCTATGTGCTGTTATGAAACAGAAGAGTTCAGCCAATGGGGAAAATTTTACCCGATCTTTAAAACATGGCTCTCTCCAGACAATCAGAAACAAAACAAACGTTTTTTTTTCAAAACTGTTTAAAAATTATCATGGCATATGGCATAAACTCAACAACAATGTAACGGCCATGGCCCTATGGGAAATGGAGAAAAACAAAGCTGAAGAAACTCTCTTTTCCATTAAAAAAGAGTTAGCTTTAATCTCCAATACAACAGTCTCAGCAGGGGCATGCTGGTCGCCTTTTATTAATTTTTCAAGAAAAGATACTTTTCACAATGCAATAAAGGCCCTGGACCACGCAGCGTTTTACGGATCAAATAATCTAACTTTTTTTGATGCTGTCTCGCTTAATATCAGCGGAGACAGGCTTTATCAACTCGGCCGGATCAAAAAAGCAGCTGAGGAGTATAACAAAGGGCTTAAAATTGACAAAAATGATACCAATCTTTTAAACAGCCAGGGAGTCTGCTTTGGCATGATGAATAATCTTGATATGGCTCAAACAGCGTTTGAAAAAGCCATAAAAGTAAAACCAGATGAAGTCATGGCTGTTTATAATGCCGGCCTTATATATGCAACAACCAATAAGCTTACAAAAGGATTAAAATATCTGCAAAAGGCAAGCAAAATCAACAACCAGATTTTTGAGATTGAAATTACCACGGGTAAATTTCTTATCAGAGCAAAAGAGTTTGAACAGGCTAAGATTCATATAAAAAAATCAGCAGAATTAAACCCAAAAGCCTCGGCCCCGTTTAAAACCCTTGGGGATCTTTTTATTGCACAACAGGAACCTGAAAAAGCAGAGACTGAATATAGAAAAGCCGTCAAACTCAACCCTTCGGATGCAGGAGCCCTGTCCGGACTTGCACTGACCTATGAAATTCAAAACAGCAACCTTGA
>JAYEHB010000501.1:0-4600 GCA_034659375.1 Thermodesulfobacteriota bacterium | reverse complement strand
CTGATTGCAGGAACAACGTGAGGGGTCAGGCTTAACAATTAATTGAAAGTTGAAAGTTGAAAATTGAAAGTTGAAAGTTGAAAGTTGAAAATTGATAAGTCAAGATAATGACAATAACGAAAGCCTGACCCCACCCTCATTCTGGAAACCATTGCTGCTGATTTTTTTGAATTGATTGAAAAGAGATCAGCATTGTGTTAAAGCATATTTGATGTGTTATCTCTGTGCGTTTTGATAATAATGATCATGCAGTTTCTAACACTACCCCCTGGCGGGTCATATGCTTTTGACAAACTCAATAACTGCTTTTGGAGGAGAATAAATGAACCAGGATAAAATAATACGCTTTGCAAGCCGCATGGATCAGCTGCCCCCCTATCTTTTTGGGATGATCAATGACATGAAAATGGAAAAAAGACGTAACGGTCATGATGTAATAGACCTTGGCATGGGAAATCCAATTGATCCCACTCCTGAAGCCGTAATCAGCAAGCTTACTGAGGTGGCACAGGATCCCAAAACCCACAGATATCCTGTCTCTTCAGGCATGAAAAATCTAAAACGTGAGATCTCCATATATTATAAAAGGCACTATGACATTGATCTTGATGCTGACAAAGAGACCATCTTTACCATAGGATCAAAAGAGGGGATCTCCCACTTATGCCTGGCACTTCTCGGCCCTGGTGATTCTGTTCTGGTTCCTGCTCCTGCATTTCCAATACATATCTATGCTGCAGTTATTGCAGGGGCAACCGTGGTGAAAATCCCCATAGCTCCGGCAGAAACTTTTCTAAACCGCATTGTTAATATTTGTGAATCCTTTTATCCGGGCCCCAAGCTTCTCATGATCAATTATCCCCATAATCCAACAGCGACTCTTGCTGAGCTGGATCTTTTCAAGGAGATTGTTGTCCTGGCAAAAAGATTCAAATTTATGGTTATTCACGACTTTGCATATTCCAAAATAACCTTTGACGGCTATAGAGCGCCAAGCTTTCTTGAAGTTCCTGGAGCAAAGGATGTGGGTGTTGAATTTGGTTCTTTTTCAAAATCCTACAACATGGCCGGCTGGAGACTGGGATATTGTGTTGGTAACCCGGAAATAATTAAAGCCCTGGGCAAAATAAAAGGCTATTTTGATTATGGAATTTTTGCAGCAATTCAAATTGCAGGCATAATTGCCTTAAGGGACTGTGATGATACCATTGCTGAACAGGTCAAACTTTATCAGTCAAGAAGAGATACCCTGTGCAGCGGACTTGAGCGCATTGGCTGGGAGATTGAAAAACCCGGAGCTGGAATGTTTGTATGGGCTAAAATCCCTGAAAAGTACAGAAAAACAGGCTCCATGCAGCTTGCCATAGAAATAATGAACAGAGCCAATGTTGCTGTTGCCCCTGGTGTTGGATTCAGTGAAGAGGGCGAGGGGTATTTAAGGCTTGCCATTGTGGAAAATGAAGAGAGGCTGAGACAGGCTGTCAGACAGATGAAAAAGGGTCTTCAGGAGCTGGATGAAAAGGCGTAATTATAAGCTGAGTATTTAAGCTGAATATTTACAAAAAGGCATCTAAAATATGAGATTATTTATGGTGAAAAAGCCGCTCTTTTTTGTCTGTTTATTTTTTATATCGGCAATATTCTATACCATCTTTTTAACAGGAGATGCGTTTTCTGAAAATGCCGTGGATCAGGTTGCAGCAGAGGCAAAAACATCTGTTAAAGCTGCCATTAAAATGAGGCAGAGCACACAGAAAGATCAGGATAAATGGGCATTGGAAAAGGAGAAACTCATCAATGAATACAATGCCCTTAAAGAAAAAAAGAGAGATCTGACCTCTCTTAATCAGGAGCTGTCCCTTAGCTGCTCGGAAACAAAGAGAAAAATTGAAAATATTGAGTCAAAGATCAAAGAGATTGCCATAATATCTGAAAACCTTGCCCCGTTTCTTAATAAGAGCTGTGAAGAACTGAAAATTATGGTGGATCAGGGGCCGCCCATGCTTCTTAATGAGAGGGAGATGCGCCTGGCAAAACTTGAAAAAACTCTGAAAGACAAACAAATTTCAGCAAGTGAAAAATTTAGAAAAACCATGGAAGCTCTTTTTATTGAAGCTGAATATGGAAACACCATTGAAGTTTATCAAAAAAATATAATGCTGGAAAACAAGAGCGTTCTTGCTGATATTTTTCGTTTGGGAAGACTCTCCCTTTTTTGCAGAACCCCGGATGGCAAAACAACAGGTTACTATAATGAGGCAGAACATGCCTGGCAAAAACTTGACACAAAGTACAATCCTGCAATAAACAGAGCCTGTGCAATGGGAGCAAAAAGAGAGCCCATTGATTTTCTATCCCTGCCTGTTGGAAGGATGGTTGTTCAATGAAAAATATAACTGTATATTGTTTAATGATTTCGATTTCGATTTCGATTTTTCTGGGAGTGTCAGGCATTGCAGGTATTAGTTCTGCCCATGAGGATATGAGAGACACGGCTGTGAAAGCAAGGGAACTAAGAGAGAGTATGCTTGAAAAAGCCCGTGCTGAAAAAAAAGAGGCTGTGAATGAGGCAGAAAAAAGCAAAACTCTTATTTTCCAGGATAGATCAAAACTGAAACAAGCCATTGCCGGAATACAAAAAGATAACACCAGGCTGAAAAAAAGTAATAATAAACTTAAAGCTGATATCAAAACTTTTGAACAAAAAGAAAAAAATCTTAAGTTAAAGCTTGCAGAGATGGATGCTGTGGTAAAAGAGCTTGTTGGATTTATCCGCATCAATGCCAAAGATCTTAAGTCAATGCTCTCTTTAAGTCTGCAGAGTGCCTTTGCGGATGAGAGGCTTAAAATAGTTGACAAGCTTACCAACAAGGATAAATTTCCCGGCATGGCTGATATCATGGCACTGGCAGATATTTTAAAGGATGAGATAGAGAGAAGCAGTGAAGTCCGCATGGAAAAAGGATTGATCATAGACCAGGCAGGTAGAGAGGTTGAAGCAGAAATTCTTGTTCTTGGAAACTTTACAGCAGCCTATAAAAAAGATGATAAAGTGGGGTTTCTTCTCTATTCAGAAAAAAGCCATCGTTTGTTTGCACTTTCAAAAGAGCCTCCTCTACGCATGCAGAAAAAGATTCGAAGCTACATGAACGGCGAGATTGATGATGTTCCCTTGGATATGTCCAAAGGGGGCGCCATGCGTCAGTTGACCCACAAACTAAGCCTTGTGAAACAGATTCCAAAAGGCGGCCCTGTTGTATGGCCCATTTTGATTATTGCTGTAATTGCAGTTTTGATAATTCTGGAACGTTTTATATATCTGGCCCGGAAAAACATCAATGACAGATCCTTTATGAAAAACATCAAAGATCTCATGTTAAAAGAGAACTTTGACGGCTGCCGCAAACTCTGCAGCCAGTATGCAAAAAAACCCCTGGCAAGGGCCATCAGTGCAGGTCTTGAATTTAAGGATAGAAACAGAGAAGATATGGAAAACGCACTTCAGGAGGCAATCTTAAGGGAGATTCCGCCTTTGGAAAAATTTCTTTCCACCCTTGGAATGCTTGCAGCCATTGCCCCTCTTCTTGGCCTGCTTGGAACTGTAACGGGAATGATCAACACTTTTCATGTCATCACCTTTCATGGAACAAGCGATCCCCGCATGATGTCCGGGGGCATATCCGAAGCTCTGGTGACAACCATGCTGGGGCTTTCAGTGGCAATACCCATAATGCTCTGTCATACAATACTGAGCCGTAAAGTGGAAACCATGATAAGTACAATGGAAGAGAAAGCTGTGGCATTTGTCAATGCAGTCCTTTTGACCAGGTAAGCATTCACTTCGGTAAATTACAGGTAGTTGATAGTAAGCCTGTTAAATATTACCTTACCAGAAACGGATAGATATGATTCAGCAGATAATTGACCAGTTGTGGGCCATGGAGGCATGGATAAGAACCGGCAGTATTGTGATGATACCCATCATGGCTGTATCTGTGGCAATGTGGACATTGATCATAAACAGACTCTATTTTTTCCACCGCCTTTACCGGAAAAATATGACCAGAAAAAGGGCTGGAGAATTTATCAGAAACAATGAAATTCCGCCAAAAAACCTGTACAGGGGAGCTGTTGCCTATGTTGTGGCAAAATTTTTAAAAAAACGCACAGGTAAATATAATATAGATAAATATATTCTTGATGAAACTATAATGGAGACCATAACTGTGTTTGACAGATATCTCTCCATGATCGGGGTTTTAGCTGCAATTGCCCCTTTGCTTGGACTGCTTGGCACAGTTACTGGCATGATATCAACATTTGAAATCATCTCTGTTTTTGGAACGGGCAATGCAAAAGCAATGGCAGGCGGTATCTCTGAAGCTCTTATAACCACACAAACAGGTCTGATTGTGGCAATACCGGGATTGTACATGCATGGATTTCTTGAAAAACGGGCTGATAAATTAAAAACAAGGATTGCCTCCACGGGAATTTACCTTCAAAGGTGTATATAAAATTGTGAATTGTGAATTGTGAATTATGAATTATGAATTATGAATTTTTAATTTTTAATTTTCAATTTTCAATTTTCAATTTT
>JAYEHB010000500.1:0-4615 GCA_034659375.1 Thermodesulfobacteriota bacterium | reverse complement strand
TGTGCCATATATTTGTACCAAGAAGATAAAGCCCTGTTGCATCATTATATGCAAGCTGGGGCAGAATAAGAGTTACTTTTGATGGAGCATCTGGAATAAATACAGCCTTAAAATCGATTAAACTCTCATCTCCCTTAAAGAGTACGCCTGCACTGGATTGAGAAAAATCATGGATTGCGGCTGATTCAGAAGAGAGAGGGTTTTTATCTTTTGTAAGAAAAGCCGGAAGAGGATAGTAAGCCCCTGTAATTTTTTTTATGGCATCTGCAAAATCGGTCTGGTCATGGGAGTAGGACTCTACACCCACAATTTCACCACCAATCTCATCCACCATATCCCAGAAAAGATTCATATATTTTCTGCCGTAGCGGTCCCGGGGATAAAGCATGGCAAACCTGGTCACACCAAGATTTTTAAAGGCATAGGAGACAAGAGCTCTTGCCTGCATTTCAGGGGTGAGAAAATTACTGAAAACATATTCACCCTTTAATGCAACCTCTTCTTTCTGGGTCATGGCTATTATTGGAATTTCATTTTCTTCGGCAATGGTACAAGCTGCACCGGCAGTTATCATGGGCCCTGCAATGGCAGCAACTTTTTGAATTAAAAGCTCTTCCATACCCTTAACTGCCATTTTATTATCAGACTGGGTATCTTTTATAAAAACCTTAATACCCTGGCTGTACTCCTTTGAGAGATCACTTACAGCAAGCTCAACTCCCCTGAGAGCCTTTTGCCCAAAAACACTGAATTTACCTGACAGGGGAAGCAGACACCCTATTTTATTCCTTTTAAAGGCATGTTCTTTAAAGAGCTGTACAATCTCCATGGCATTCCTGGAATCAACATGGTCAGGATATTTATCAATCAATAAAACCAAAACCTTTTCAGCCTTTGAATAGCTGCCATGAGAAGCGTAATTAAGACCAAGCCTGTAGAGAATAACAGGCTCAGGAATCAAATTGCTCTCAGATTTTAAAAGGTCTTCCAGTATAGAGGTATCTGTTTTGACAATAAAAGAGTTGATCTCTTTAATCAATTCTGCTCTCTCTTTTTCATCAGCTTTGGCAAGGGCTTGATTGTAAAAATAAAGAGCAGCACGAATATCACCTGTAGATAAAGACTGTTGACCTTTTATTCCAAGCTGTTCAGCTTTAGAGAGAAGAGGTTTTTCAGGAACAGACTCTTCAGGCTTTACTGAAATTGCAGATTCAGGTTTTTCAGGCTGCTGAACCACAGGTACTTTTACTGCACATGCAAAAAAAAGAGAAAAAAAGAGCAGCAGAACCATACATGCCATAATATTTTTTGTAGTCTTCATAAAGTATGGGGTCAGGCCTGCCCCCCATTTATGTACAAGTTTTACAGCTTTATCTGTTTCATCTGGTTTAAGCCAGATAATATCATCATCCCTTTTAAACCATGTAAACTGCCTTTTAGCATACCTTCTTGTATCCCTTTTGAAAAGCCGCAGGGTCTCCTGCCAGGATACTTTTTTATTTAAAAAATCACATATATGCCTGTACCCAATGGACTGCATAGGTTTCAAATCACAGGAATATCCCATTTTCATCAACTGCTCCACCTCGTTAATCAACCCCTGACTGATCATGAGATCCACTCTTTTGTCTATCCTCTGATAGAGTGTTTCACGATCCATGTAAAGACCTATTTTAAGGGCATTATATCTGTTTTCACCAAAGGAATGTCCCTTTTGAAAAGATGAAATGGTTTTTCCTGTTGAAACAAGAACCTCAAGAGCCCTGACAATCCTAAAGGAATCATGGGGATGTATTTTTTCTGCTGAATCAGGATCACTGATTTCAAGTCTTGCATGGAGGACAGATGAACCTTTGATTTCTATCTCATGCTCAAGCATGTTAATAACAGTCTGATCAGCAGCCCTTCCCCGGAAAAGACCATGGAGAAACGCTTTTATGTAAAATCCGGTTCCCCCGGCAACAATGGGGAGGTTACCTCTCTCATCTATCTCTTTCACTGCAGAGTCAGCCATTTTGGCAAATCTTGCAGCATCAAATTCCTCATCAGGATCGGCAACATCCACAAGATGATGGGGTGCCGCTGCACGTTCTTCTCTATCTGGTTTTGCAGTTCCAATATCCATGTGCCGGTAAATCTGCATGGAATCTGCACCTATAATCTCTCCATTGAATCTTTTTGCAAGCTCTAAGGCAAAACCTGTTTTTCCAATACCTGTAGGACCGCATATCACAACAATATCTTTTTTCATCAACTCTCCCATGCAACTTTAAGGGTAGCTGCAAAAAATAGGGAACACTTCTTCCCAGCGGCCATGCAAAACAGACTTGACCACAACTCTTTAATCAGGCAATATGTAGCATATTATAAACACTATTTGAATAAAAAAGTTTAAAATTAAAAAAAACAATGAGACTTCGAATCATCATATTTATACTGGCTCTGTTTGCATTTTTATCAGCTTTGGCAGGAGGACTCATGTACTATCACTCCTTTCGGCAAGCTGCCTTTCAAAAAACAGAGGCTGATGCACATTCCAGGCTGAAACTGCTGACAGACCACCTATCCTCCTATCTTTCAGAGCATATCAAGCCGGTAAAAACCCTTGCAGGTATCAAAGAGATGAAAAGAGCACTTAAAGATACCAACCTGGAATCCATTTTCCAGGCCAATCAGGTTTTTGATCATTTTACAAAAACCCTTGGACTTGAAGTGAGCTATCTTATGGATACAAACGGGATTACTCTATGCTCAAGCAACCGTAATGCCCATGACAGTTTTGTTGAAAAAGATTTTTCTTTCAGGCCCTATTTTAAAAAAGCTGTTGCAGGTAATCCTTCAACATATCTTGCCCTTGGCACTACTTCCGGGAAAAGGGGAATTTACTATTCCCACCCGGTTTATGATGAAAACCATATCATTGGTGTTGCCGTAATCAAGGCTTCTGTGGAGTTTGTTGAAAAGCAACTGTTTCCTGAATCCGGTGATACCATCCTTTTTATTGATCCAGATGGTGTGGTTTTCATCTCAAACAAGGAAAAATTGAGATTTAAATTATTGTGGGAACTTACAGATGAAAAAATAGAGAGGATAGAGAATTCAAAACAATTTGGCAACGGCCCCCATGTCTGGGCCGGATTTTCAAAGAAACAGACAGGGTGTATAGTAGATAAAAACAATACTCAATATCTTTTAACCAGCCTGGATGTGAAAAATTATCCAAAATGGAAAATTATTAATTTAAGAGACTATAAAGAGATTGAAAAGCAGGTATCAGGGCCTTTTGTCAGGGTTGTAGGACTTGTTATTTTTTCTATTCTGATCATTACCGGGATATTGGTGCTGATTCTTTACCAATTGGGAAGCAATGAAATTACAAAACGAAAAAAAGCCGAAAAAGAACTCAGATTAAGCGAAGAGCGCTACAGGCACATCTACCATAAAACTCCCGTCATGCTCCACTCCATTGATACCAAAGGGTGGATTATCAGGGTTTCTGATCACTGGGTGGAAGTGATGGGGTACAAAAGAGAAGAGGTTATTGGCAGACAGCTCACCAGTTTTTTGACACCTGAATCAAAAAAATATGCACTCAATGTTATTTTCCCAAAATTCTTCAGTACAGGTTCCTGCAAAAATGTCCCCTATACCATTGTAAAAAAAAACAGAAAAAAAATGGATATCATGCTGTCCTGCTATGGAGTCAGGGATGAAAAAGGAGATATCATAAGATCACTTGCGGTAAGCGTTGATGTCACGGAAAAAAACCGGACTCAAAAAAATTTGCATCTTGCCAAGGAAAAATTATCCCGATACTCCCAGGATCTCGAACAGCAGGTGCAAAAGAGAACATACCAGCTTGAAAAAACCCGGAATAACCTGAAAAATCTATCTAAAAATATTATTGCCTCCCAGGAGAGGGAAAAAGCCCTTATGGCAAGGGAACTTCACGACCACCTGGGTCAGGTGTTAACTGCCCTTCGCATTGATGCTGTGTGGGCTGAAAAATTCCTGACCAATATTGATGAAAATGCCGGAAAAAGAGCTCAACAAATGTGCTCCTTAATAGATGATACAATTAATGATGTAAGGGATATGGCCTACAGGTTAAGACCAAGGGTATTAGATGACTTAGGGCTTGCTGATGCACTGGAGTCATTGCTTGCTGATTTTGAAAAACGATCCAATGTTTCATGTGTATTCAGGCATGAAAAAATCCCCAAAATCAGTAACACGCTTGCCACTGCACTATACAGGATCGGCCAGGAAGCCATAACAAATTCTCTCAGGTACTCAAAAGCCACAACCATCCTGGTTGAGTTAAAAACAGATGAAGAGGGAATTATTCTAAACATAGAGGATAATGGATGCGGTTTTGATCCAGGTAAAAACAGAAATTTGAATGGATTCGGGCTTGAGGGAATGAGGGAACGAGCCAGTCTTGTGGGTGGAAAACTTGATATATACTCCAGAATTTCAAAGGGAACTACTATCTGCTGTAAAATAAAACTAAAAAAGGTGATTTATGATTAAGGTACTTCTTGCCGACGACCACTATATTGTCAGAGAAGGTTTAAAAAGGGTTCTTGAGGAGAGCAGCGAAATTGAGGTAGTT
>JAYEHB010000499.1:0-4618 GCA_034659375.1 Thermodesulfobacteriota bacterium | reverse complement strand
GCATCAAATATGATATTTTGATCATCCTTTAAAAAAAAAGTATGCAGATGCTTAAAAAGTGCATTGATCTCATCAACGGTTACAGCTGTGGGATTGGGTACAAGGTTAATTATTGTATTTTCTGAGTAAAAACCGTTATGGACAACCCATGCTCCTATCTCTTCAATGGTTCTTGCCCTCTTTAGTGTCTCTTCCTTTTCCATGGAAAACTTTGGCGGTTTTTGAACAAGCTCCCAAAATGATTTTTGACCTGTTTTTTTGACATAATTCAGACTGAGTCTCTGAAAATATTTATCACTACTTGATATCAGTAAGTTTTTCTCTATCTTGCCAGGCTGTTTTGAAAACTGAACAAACATTTTACGTCCAAGGGCAGTTCTGTCTTCAGGCGTAATCAACGCTTTTTTCTCATCTCCTGCATCAAATACATGGTTAACCTTTTTATATATTTTTATCATGTATTTTTCTATTGTTGAACTTAATCTGGTTACACGGCCATACTCCCAATCTTTAAATCTACCGGCATCAAACATCTGTTTCTCATTCCAGTTCCACTTTTTCATACAGTGATTAATAAAATCTTTTCTAAATCCAAAAAGTGTATTTTCCAAATCTGATTTTTTTGAAATACCAGCCTTTAAAAAAAAACATAGTTGAACAAGTCTTACAGCCTCAGGATCATCACAGAGTTTGTAATAATTCACAAGACTATTTAAAAGAACATAATAGGAATCAGTCTTATCAAGATTAAACTGAAATCCTGAATTGATCCATTCATCCTTAATCCTGTTGCATAAAAGATTTTCTTTTCCTGTTTCATGGATAAAATTATCCAGCAGAGCCATTTTTATAACTGATTTAAATGGACTTTTCAGCAATTTAAACATCTGCCAGATGGATGCACCAAAATACTCTCCTGCCGGTATATCATATATATCACCAAGATCTATGTACCTGCACCTTGCAGGGACTTTGCAAACCAGACAATGGAGTCTCTCATAATAATTCCTTGTCACAGATGCAGGAAGAGTACACCAGAAAGGCAGCTTACCAGCCACATGAATCATGGTTCTATAAAATTCTTCTTTTAATATCCTGCCCTGGGCTGACCCGGAACTTTCCAGACTGGAGTCCCCAAATTCATCCTGATTAGCCTTGTTTACATCCACAATAAAAAAATGAATCTCTGTTTGAAACATATCAAATGCCCATTTTTCCAGCAGACTAAGCTTATGCTGAAAATTTCTTTTCAGGATATCATGGGTATTATCCCTTATGCAGACCCAGTAATCAATATCTGAATCTGAAGACTGGGCTATGGACCCTGTACTTCCAATGGTGAAAAGAGCTTCCACATAGGAGGAGTCATTTTTTCTGAATATCAGTTCATCTTTGTTTAAATATTTTGCAGCAGTCAAGCCAGCCTCTTTTGAGGGCAGATACCCGGATATCCCACATGGAGCATTCTCATCATCGGCATTGAATCCTGAAAAATTAATATTCCCATGTATCAGCACAGGGACTATTTCAAAAAGGTCTGCCTGTTTTGGTTTAAAAAGATCAAATGCAATTAAAAGAGAAAATTTATTCTGTCTTAAAAACTGTTTTTTACCAAAACGCATGAACTCTGTTAAAAAAAGCAGATCAAATTCAGAAGAGATTTGTTTTTCAAAAGATGATTCATAAAAAATATTATCCGGCAGATCAGATTCGTTGATTTTAAATGATCTTGCGTTAAATTCAGCATATTCTGATTCAATCTTTGAATATGAGTGGGATGGAAACCTGCAGAACCTTGCCCTGATACCTGTAAAATCTGTTTGAAACAGAGTTGATTCCACAAAAGAGACTGCTGAAATATCTGCACCTGCAAAGGTTGCTCCTGAAAGATCAGTCATGGCAAAAGAAGAGTCTGAAATCACTGAGTCTGTAAAAATAGCATCAACCATAACGGCTCTGTTAAAATCTGTATGAAAAAACAGAGCTTTGTGAAAACTACAGTTTACAAACTCGCTTTCCTCTGCTGACACATCTATAAAAACAGCATTATCAAAGGAGATGGAATCAAATTTTGTGCCATTAAAGTTGACATTGTTAAACATACATTTTTTAAACCCTGCATCAACAAAAGAGGAAAAGGAAAAATCAGAATCTTTGATAGTACACTCATTAAAATTTAAAGAGAGATAAAAAAGCTCCGAGGAAAAATCCACATTTTCAATAATCTCATGGTTGAAATCAATCTCATCTACACGACCCTGCTTCACTTCTTTAATTTTTTTATCCAGAGACTTTGAAAAGATACCTTCAAAAAAACCTTTTTCTTCCTTTTTTTTATATTCTACCCCAGGGCTGTGAATCAATTGTTTAAGCCCGGAACTTATCTCTTTTGTTTCCATGGACATTAATTGTTCAATTTTTCTTGAAAGCGTAAGAAGAGACATCCTTATTCCATCATGGGAAAGATCATCAAAGGAGTTAAGAATCTCAAGTATCCTTTCAGGTCTTTTTTTTATCATTCCCAGCACAAGGGCTTTATAGATATCTCTGTTGGTATCAAGATAAACAGATCTGTTATTCACCAGTTCCTGGATAAATAATAGAGAAACTCTGGAAAAAAGAGATAGCTCATCAAGGATTTGCGGCATGAGCCAGAGAGCATTTTCCCGTATTCTGTCAATCTGCTGGTACAATGGAGATGAGCTGGATATAACAAGAGCTCTGAATGCAGCAATGGCCTCTTCGTCACTGGAGTTGCAGACAATCTCAAAAATTGGATCTGCAAGTTCAGAATAGGTGCCAATGGAAGAATTTTCCACAATAGTAAGTATAGTCTTCCTTAAAAGAGGATCTGCTTTATTTTTAAGAAGATCTGCGAGCAGCCGAGGATCAATTTTGCCGGCAATCATTGAAAGGGCTTTAAGTGCATCTGCCTTTTCATTAAGATCAGAGGATTTCAACTCCTTTGAAATAATAGTTGCAGGATCTCTTAACCTCAAGCTGATATTATTGAGAAAAGGATCTGCCTCTCTTTTCATATCAAAAAGAGAGGCATAAAATTTAATCACAACCTTTCTTGCGGTAATACCTTTAAGCAATCTTCTAAATTCAATTCCAAATTTTCTTCTTACTAAAGGACTGGAACCAAGATATTGATCAACAAGTGCAAGTCTGCCTGTTTCAGAAATATTATCAATGATATTTTTTAACATATATATAGAGATAAATTTGCTCTGGCAAAATTTCCAGGCATAAAAAGGTCCTCTGCCGCCGGATTCAAGAAGAATCTCCAAATAATATTTAATTTCCGGAACAGATAAATCAGATGTAAGTTTATTATGGATTCTTGCTGAAAAAACAGAGGACTCCTTAATTGCATCTAACAGTGTACTCTTATCAGCCGGATTATTATTAAGTTCAAAAACTTTTAATTTAAGAGCAACAAGGATCTCTTTTGCTCTGTTTCTCACAGGAAAATGGTATGAATCTATTCCTGCTAAAACAGGTAAAATACCCTGGCTTGGAGAAAGTTCAGATATTTGAGAGAGCATATCGACCTTAGCTTTGTCATTAGCACTTCTCCATTCTTTTTTAAAAGAATCAAAATCAAATTCATTTCTCATTTCTCATTTCTCATTTCTCATTTTTTTATTTTAATTCGCTCTCCATCAATTTCAATCCCAGGTACTCCACAACCATCCACAACAATAAAGACTCTGGCTTTTTTTGTCCCTGCAAGAGCTCTGTACTCTGACCTTAGTAAAGGAAAATCAAAGTTCTCCAGAGCATATTTCAAAGATTCAATCTCCTGTTCAATTTTTTTATCAAAAACTCCTGTTTTTAAGCAGGCAGAAACTTTTTTATTATACAATTTTTTTATCCCGGTCTCAATGCAGTGATTGTCAAGGTTAAGCCTCAGTCTCATGTTTTTTTACACTCTCATATCAATTTTTTAAATGCCCATCTTTTGGCATAGGTGTACTGGCTTGTTCTCTACATATTCAAACGGTCTCGAATCCATGCGGGGTCTCGGCGACAGTCAATAATTGCGTGAATCCTTATCTCATCGCCTGAAACGGTATAATAAATTGCAAAAGGAAATTTTTCTGACAACATCCGGTGATAATTCTTATGGACAATTTGATGTATACCAGCATACAACACAAGCGACTCAACGTCCGAGTAGATGCAATCCAGAAAATATGCCCCAAGCTTAGGTGCTTGAGCCTCAAAAAAATAGTACCCATCAACAATATCATCTTCAGCATGATCAACGATATGAATTTTCATGAAATTCTATCAGCTATCCGTTTTTTTGCGGTTTCCCAGTTCACGAATGTTGCCCTGCCTTCTTTTACAAGTTTTTCTCTTCTATCCAAAATTTCTTTATGCCATTGGGGAACCTGAATCTGATTTTGATCACAACAAAGATCATTCCAAAGTTTTTCCATGGTTTGCAGCTTTTCTTTTACCGTCGTTTTTTCAAGTGGAAGCGTTGGCATATTATTTCCTCCATATGGGGTTAGGGCCCCGGAAAAAAATAAATCTACAGTCCGGCTTGCCTTTTAACTTGTCTTCGGCGTTGCACCAAAGGGCACATATTTCAATATGCTCCCTT
>JAYEHB010000498.1:0-4657 GCA_034659375.1 Thermodesulfobacteriota bacterium | reverse complement strand
CTGAAATTCTGGCATCAGAAACATTGATAAATGATTTTAAATCACAAATCGGTGGAATATGTATATTTGAGCTTTTTGAATAAAAACTCCTGGTCTGTTTAAGAATTTCTCTGAATTTCATATTCAACCTGTTTTTTTCTTCCCTGATATTTTTACTGAAAATATCAAAAGCTTTAAGAAAGTCTTTATCAAGATACGGAACACTCACACTTTTGAGCAATTTTTCCGATTTTTTCTGCAACTCTCTGGATTCTTTAATAAGCATTCGAATCCTCAAATTTGCAATCAAAAGCCTGTCAAGGGATTCTTGAGTTGAAACATATCTTTGGGAAAGAATATTTAAAGGGATATCTATGGGCAATCTGTCTGCAGGAACAAAATAATCTGTGGCAGGCAGCAAGATTGCTGTATTATTTGTATAAAGTGCAAATTCTTTTAAAGGAGCATTTTGACTGGCAATATCTGTAACACAGGGCTGATCTGAAATATCAGGCACAGCAAACCACGCTGCTGCCAGGCCTGGCAACATAAGAACAAAAGCACAAATTATTATAAACAGTATTTTTTTTTTCACAATATCATGTTCTTTCTATTTTATTTTATTTTTTGTTTGACAAAAGTGAGTAACACATAATAGTAATCTAAGCAAGAACTTCTATCTCGTGGTTCACACGAAAACCACAAGATTTTCGTTCAGGCTTTAATAAAATTATGCAACTCATGTATTATCTATAATTAATGGAGGAGATATGAATCAAAAAATAAAAATTGCTTTCTCTATATTGATAACTATTCTTGTTATTGCAGGCTGTCAAAACAATGAAGAAAAAATCACCTCCCATTTTATAAAAGGAAATAACTATTTTTCCAGTGAAGAATTCAAAAAAGCTGAGATAGAATTAAGGAATGTTCTTAAGCTGAGCCCGGAACATGTAAAAGCATGGTTTATCCTGGGAAAAACAATGATAAAACAAGGAGACCCCCAAAAGGCATTTCAGGCTTTTTCAAAGGTTGAACAATTTGAACCTGATAATACCGAGGCTCTTCTCAGGCTTTCAGAAATTTTTCTGCTGGCAAAAAAACCAGACAAGGCAAAAAAAAGAATAGATAAAATTCTTGAAAAAGAATCTGATAATGTTGAGGCTCTTTTTTTAAAAGCCCAGATACTTGCCATGGAAAAAAACTTTGAAAACAGTGCCATCATTTTTCAAAGAATTATCTCCATGAACCCTGACCATGTAAAAGCTATTCATGGACTTGCAAGAATAAATAATTTTCAACAGCACTTCAAGAAAGCTGAGGAGCTTCTTATAAAGGCTGCAAAGATAAATACCTCTGCAATTCAGCCAAGACTTGCCCTTGTAAGTTTTTATGTAAACAGAAAAAACTTTGAAAAAGCTGAAATTCAGCTTCTTAAAGCTGCTGAAAAAAATCCTGACAATTCTGACATTCAAATAATTCTTGGAAACTTCTTTTTTCGACTAAAAAAGGAAAATTCTGCTGAAAAAGCATACCTTAAAGCCATAGAACTATCACCCGACAGATTAAAACCATATATGACAATTGCAGGATTTTATGACATCACTGCAAAAAAAGATAAAGCTCTTGAAATATATAAAAAAGCTTTGGAACTTAAGCCTGATAATGTTTCTGTAAAAAATATAATTGCAAGATTTCATTACAAACATAAAAATATAGCCGAAACAGAAAAATTAACCACTGAAATTCTAACGGCAAGACCCAATTTTTATCCATCCCGTATTCTTAAAAGCGAACTTTTTGTTTATAAAAAGAAATTTGATGAAGCATTTAAACTTCTTAAAAAACTTGAAAAAGAGGAGCCTGACTCTCCAAGAAACCACTATTTTCAGGGACTGTGCCAGATAGGGCTTGGACACAATGATAGAGCCAAAACAGCAATAATCAAGGCAGTGCAATTAAAACCAGCATATTTAAAGGCAAGGATTCTTCTTGCTGATATCTATTTTCGTGAAAGATCCTTTGATCTGGCAGAGTTAGAAGCATCCAAAGCATTGGTACAGAATCCATCAAGCTACAGAGCCAGATTGATAAAAGCAAACTCTTTAATGAATCTTAAAAAAATCGACAAAGCAGAGCAGGAGTTCAAGTCTCTCATTGAGTTGAACCCTGAAAATCCTGCAGCATACTACCGCTTAGGTCTTATTAAATCCTATGAAAAAAAATACAGGGCAGCAGATAAATATCTAAACCAGGCTCTTGCAAAAAACAATATGCTCATGGATGTCTTTGCATTGCTTGTAAGAAACCATGTGGTTGAAAAAAAATATGGGGCTGCCCATGAACTCTGCAGTAAACAGCTTGAACTTGCAAAAAAAATTCCCATTGTTACAGCTATTGTTCATAATCTTGAAGCAGGCATATATATTACCCAGAAAAATAGCAGCAAGGCAAAGGATTCCTACAATAAAGCAATTAAGGCAAATCCTGATTTTCTCAAACCATATCTCTCCATTGCCCGCATATACCTGAAAAATAACAACAAGGAGAAAGCCATTGAACAATACAATCTTCTCCTTGAAAAAAAGCCTGACTTAGCGGTGCCCCACATGATGCTTGGCACAATATATGATATGGATAAAGAGTTTGACAATGCTGCAGATCATTACAGAAAAGCTCTTGAGATCAATCCTGATTTTGCACCTGCTGCAAATAATCTGGCATATCACCTTGCAGAGAGAACTGATCAATTTGATAAAGCTCTGGAACTTGCCAGAACAGCAAAAAAAATTCTACCAAACGACCCCGGCGTGATGGATACAATGGGACTGGTTTATTATAAAAAAGGTCTCTACGGAAATGCCGTGAGTGAATTTTTAGACTGCCTTAAAAAACTCCCTGAAAATCCCATTATTCATTTTCATCTTGGCCAGGCATACAATAAAAAAGGAAATAAAAAACTTGCCGTAAAAGAGCTTAAAAAAGCCATTGAACTTAACAGCAGCTTTGATGGATCTGACAGAGCAAAACAACTGCTTGCAGAGCTTGAGGGGTAAAAAAAGTTAATTCCTTTTTTTTCTTTAATTCAAATTAATTCAAATTCAACCTGTACAGAGGGTCACCCACCAGTACCATTTTCCAGGAGAGATACGGCAGGCTGATAATATAAGATTCTGCCAGGGTGAGATAACCTTCAGCAAGATACCTGAAAAATATTTCAGGAACAGGGAAAGACTGGACATAAGGCTCTCCCACAGGCCCAACAGTTGCCGCAATGCCCTTGTCAAGCATTTTCTTACACCACACACGGCTTCCATCTCTTTTAAGAGTAACACATTCACTGCTTGCAATATGATACCCAACAGACCCTGGCTGCCAGGTAAAGGCATCAACATATTTTGCCAGACTGTACCATCCGCAATAGAGGGCAGTATCCGGGCAATCACCGGGCTGAAACAACCCGCCTCTATCATCTTTTTTTACTTTTATCAGATTCTCATTCTCAAGATAATCAGCTGCCCTGTGAATAGATCTGTCATAAAATGCATACCCTGACACCTTTTTTTCACCCGGATCTTTCCACCTTGCATCAAAACAGGCATTACCGGAAAGCCCATTTTTTTCCGCCATAATACTGTCATTAATTATTCTTTTGACAATAATTGAAGATGCACCATCAAGCCTGCATGTCATAAGGACTTCTGACTTCCCGGTTTCAAGAGTTTTATTGGCAAACCCCAGGTAAAAAGGATTTGGAATCCACATTTTCAGATCATACCCGTCTTTTTTAACCAGAGTTAACTCAGAATCAAAGGACGCAACCCTGTCAAGCCCCCTTTTAAAATCCGTTATCTGTTTTTTTACACTGGAAAGTTTTTTTTCAAGTATATTTTCCTTACTCTCACTTTTATTATGATTATGACCGTGATTCTTTTCCTGTTCATCCTTTTTATTATTTTTTTTATTTTTTAAAAGCTTTTCAAAACCAGCTTTATCTTTTTCCATTCCATCCAGAATCGCCTTTTCTTCATCTGTCAACCCAGGGGTACCAATTCTTAAAGGAAGGCCAAACATGGAAACAATACATCGAATTCTGCTGCCTGGTGAGTTCTCTTTGAAAAATCTCCTGACTGGAACAACAACCTTTTTCTCATAGGCTTGCCTGGTGCATGTCTCCTTGTCTGTTATCCAGAGCAGAAGAAGATTCTCCGTTGGAATTGCCCTTTTTTTCATGTAATACTCGGCAAGCCCTTTACTTTTTGCTGCATTCCTGTTTGCCAGGACAAGAACCTCATCCGGTTCAAGTGCATGAACTGCTGAATCTGAAACAACCAGCAAAGAGAAAATAAACATCAAAAAAAGCAAAAAAAACCGATTTGTTTTGTTCATAACATCATGCATTTTTCTCTCTCAGTTTTCTCTCTCAGTGTCTAATGTTCTCCGGACTTATTTGTCCTCTAAAAGTCCCTGCCATGACAGAACCGAGAACCGTTTTGCCAGGAAGGGGGTATATTTAAAACCAATCCTTAACAAAAGACCGTTCGGCAATTTCAATATAGCAACCATAATCTTTTTCACTAAATCTTATAATCAGTCAATCTGCTTTATCTTCATAATATAATTCCATATCAATTTCTCCAGTACAGGTAATAACTTCATAGGGTGTTGAGTCTTTCTC
>JAYEHB010000497.1:0-4667 GCA_034659375.1 Thermodesulfobacteriota bacterium | reverse complement strand
TGCCTGCCCTGTGGATCTCTCTGCCTGAACCGTGCCTTATCACCCCGGCACCTGGAAATCGTTTATTCATATAACTGCCACGGGCAGCCTTGGTGGTCTAAGTCTGCACACAACAAAGGATGAAAGTCATGCACTTGCAGTACGTTGGACGGACTTTCATATAAAACCATAAAAACAGTCCCTTTGTTTCGGCTCAAAACCTGCTTCTGTGATCAGGCGCTGCAACTCTTCTCTTGAAAGCATGAAATCAACCCCTGCTGAGGCGACAACATTCTCCTCAATCATGGTGCTTCCAAGGTCATTGGCTCCAAAAAACAGAGCAGTCTGGGCTATTTTATCGCCCTGTGTTACCCAGGAAGCCTGAATGTTATCAATATTATCAAGAAAAAGCCGGCTCAGGGCAAGAACACGCAAATATTCAACAGCACCTGTTTTTTTTACACTTATTTTTGTATTATCAGGCTGAAACGTCCATGGGATAAATGCTGTAAAACCCTTTGTCTCATCCTGCAGTTCTCTGATTCTTTCCATGTGCTCCAAAATATGACGGGGCTGTTCAAGATGCCCGAACATCATTGTGGCACTGGATCTTAAGCCCTGGCCATGGGCCTGTTTCATAACGTCAAGCCACTGATCTGTTGAACATTTATTGGGAGAGACCTGTTTTCTAATCTCATCACAAAGGATTTCAGCTCCGCCGCCTGGTATGGAATCAAGACCTGCCTGTTTTAATATTGTAATGGTCTCAGAAATTGAGAGGGATGATTTCTCTGCAATAAAAAATATTTCCGGGGGTGAAAAGCCATGGATATGGATCTTAAAGTTCTCTTTTATCTGTTGCAGCAGATCAGTATAATAATCAATTTCAAGATCAGGGTTCATCCCTCCCTGGAGAAGAATCTGGGTTCCTCCAAGGTCAATGGTCTCCTCTATTTTTTTAAAGAGAAGATCCTTTGATATAACATACCCTTTTTTGCTTTCAGGGCTTTTGAAAAATGCACAGAACCTGCACCCTGATACACAGATATTTGTGTAATTGATATTTCTGTCCACAACATAGGTGACTGTTCTTTCAGGATGAATCTGAAAACGTTTCTCTTCAGCAAGCCTTGCCAGGGTCAAAAAATCTGCATCATGGTAAAGAATCAACCCCTCTTTGCTGTCAATTCTCCCGCCACTGGATATTTTTTCAATTATCTTATCAATCATCTTATCAATCTCTTTCATTTATCCTGCACCTCCCCATAAAAAGAATCTCTTTCAACGGGCTTAAAGCCGGAAGACCTTATCATCTCCTCCATCTGCTCCCTTGTGAGCCCTTTTGCAGATTTAGCACCTGCTGTATGGGTTATTCTCTCCTCAATAATGGTTCCGTCAAGATCATCAGCACCATAGGAAAGTGCAACCTGGGCAAGCTTTTCCCCTATCATTACCCAATAGGCCTTTATATGATCAAAATTATCGAGCATTAAACGTGCAATGGCGATATTTTTCAGATCATCCATGGCTGTTGTTGCAGGAAAATGTGAAAGCCTGGTATTTTCGGAATGAAATGCCAGGGGAATAAAAGCTGAAAAGCCCTTTGTTTTATCCTGGAGCTGCCGTAGGGTAATAAGATGGTCAACTCGCTCTTCCATGGTCTCTATGTGACCATAAAGCATTGTGGCATTGGAGGTAAGACCGCTTTTGTGCACAGCCTCCATTATTTCAAGCCACCGCTGGTACCCGATTTTTTTTGGGAAAAGTTTTTTTCGCACCCTGTCATTCAAGATCTCTGCACCGCCTCCGGGCAGCATGTCAAGACCTGCATCTTTTAAAGCTTCAATGGTCTCTTCCACAGAAAGAGCGGAAAGATTTGAAAGATAATCTATTTCAACACATGTAAAAGCCTTGATCTTTGTTGCTGGTCTGATTCTTTTTACCATCTTTAAAAGATCAATAAAATAATCAAAATCAAGGGCAGGATTAAGCCCGCCCACAATATGAAGTTCATTTACAGGCTCATCAATACGCTCTACAAGTCTTTTCTCTATCTCCTCAACCGACCAGGAATATGCAGTATCATCTTCTTTATCAACAGCATAGGCACAGAAAAGACACCTGTTCTTACAGATATTGGTATAATTTAAATGCTGGTTGTATATATAATAAGCTTTATTACCGTGAACTCTTCTCCTTACAATATCAGCCAGCATTCCAACACCGGTAAGGTCTCTGGTCTCAAAAAGAAGAAGCCCGTCTTCCCTTGAAAGACGGGTTTCATTGACAACTTTTGAATATATGCTCTGAAGCCTTTTATCTAAAAATAAAATTTCCATTAACGCCGTTTCTTTACCCTCCTCACTACTTTTTTCTTCTTTTTTGGTGCTGCATTTGCCATAGCTGCAGCATTCTGTGCTGGATCTAATAGATTTTCCTGGGAATATGAACATGATGCCCTGGGACATTTTAATCCTTTTCCAAGGGCAGTATCAATCTCAACCAGATAGGAATTTTTGCACAAAGGACATGAAAAATGATAGGGCTTATCCCAGCTTACAAATCTGCAATCGTTATTGGAACAGGTATAATAATCTTTACCAGCAGGAGTTTTTTCTGAAACAATAGTTCCGGTATGGCAGAGGGGACAGGGCATGGCAAGCTCTGCTTGAAAAGCTGCAATTTTTGCATCAACATCTTCATCCCTGGCAGCCTTTTTTTCAGCCTCTTCTCTGGCGTTTTTTTCTGCGTCCTCATGTTCAATGCGAATACGTTCTTCTTCAGCAGATTTGAATCTATCTTCCATGGCTTTTAATTGAGCTTCCCTAACCTCCATTTCAGCCTCACGGTCTTTAATTTCCAAGGCTCTTTTTGCAGCTTCCTTTGCAGCCGCTTCTGCAGCGGCAAGCTCCTGCTCACGGCTTTCAAGTGCTTTTGCTCTTTCTTCAGCCTCTTTTGCAGCCTCTTTTATTGTTTCTTCCCTTTTGAAAAACTCTTCTGCCTTTTGATCTGCTTCCCTGGCTTCTTTTTCAGCTCTTCTTTTTGCTGCTTCTCTGGCAGCAAGCTCTTCTTTTGAAGGGCCTTTATCAAAAAGGTCTTTTACCTCTACCCTGTCAGAAGCATATAGATCACTGGAATAAAAAGAGGGTTTACTGCCTGTTCTTTTATATCTCAACGTGGAAAGACGTTTTGCAGTGGCACTCTTTAATTTTTCTGATACCTTTTTTGATTCTTTAAAAGACTTTTTTGTAACCGGTTCAACAGTTTTTGCTTCAACCTTCTCCTTTGTCACTGAAACTCCGCGGCTCTTCAAGGTCTGGGCAAAACTTTTTTTTGCATCTTCAAGAGATTTCCTGCCGGAAACCACCTCGTCATTCATCTGCATTACAAAGGCTATAAAATTCATCCCCTGCATTCCAGGAAACATATTATCAAGAAAACTAACCATGGTATATGCAGAGACTTCTGCTTGAAGCTCATCCTTGGAATCAACACTTATGTAACCCCGTTGAATAACAGAATCCACAGATTCTTTAAGCTTTGCCCCCTCTTCAAGACCGATATCCACAAGTTCATCAGTGAATGATTTACGCGTATACCTCTCGGGAGGAAAATCTGCAAAACTCTTGATCTCCCGTTCCCTTTCCACAGCAATGAGCAGACATGATATGGTTGCAAGATTGTATGACAGTAAAGCCATATCCGAATCTATCTCAATAAAGGATGTGATCTCTTTTGCAAGAATCTCATCAAGCTGCACTCTTACTTCAAAAGGGTCAATCTCATTTTTATCAATATATTCATCATCCATTATTCACCTTCCCTGTTAATATCAGAAATCATATCTGCAATATTTGATGCCATGTATGAGAGATCACCTTTTTCCTGATCATTGTGAACTTTTGAATCAGAATCTTTTGCATCAAATTCATCAAAAGCATCAGCAGAATCCTCAACTTCCGATTCAATATCTCCAGAGGTTGAAATCTCAAGGCACTCTCCGTCTCTGCCAAATGTCACTGAAAGGGAAACCTTTATATCAAAATCAAATTGATAGGCAATTTTGTCATTATACACAACAAGATCACCATTTTTATAATCAACCTCATCCTGGAGAGCAAACTTATGCTTTTCAAACAGCATCTGTTCAATAGCTTCCCAGTCAAGCTCTGCATTTATGGCATCAATCAACTCTTGTTCACTGGACCTGATTGTGTTTGAATTTGTAATTTTCATCTTTCACAGCTCCCATTTTATAAGCATTTACAGGGTGCTGCAAGGCGGGGGGCATGCAGACGTACTCATGTACTTCAAGTGCCCGACGACGTAAGAGGCGGTGCCCTGTGAACGCTTAACCCATTTTATATACCCACCAACCATGGCAGACCTCTCTACCACAACAAAAAGTGCAACTCTTATAATTACAGTGCATTGGACAAACCTGCATGGCCGGAGCATGGTATTTACTACCGGCCACAATACCCTAAAGGGCAGAAACCAAAAAATGAAAGTCCAATGATTATAGTCGTTTGGACGGACTTTCATATAAAAATCAAATATAACCGGCATGGCCGGAGCATAATTATCTTCATGAATATCAACTAAAAAGGGAATCTACTTCATACGCAAAATTCAAATAGGCTTTTGAACCTGGAGATTCAATATCACATAAAGCAACCGGTTTGCCA
>JAYEHB010000496.1:0-4668 GCA_034659375.1 Thermodesulfobacteriota bacterium | reverse complement strand
CGATCGATTTCAACACCCTTTAATAGAGTATTCTTTTTTTTGCTATTTCAAATTCTTCATCTGTAAGAAGTCCTCTGTCATAGAGATCAGCAAGCTCTATCAGGCTATTGCTGCCAGTGTTTGTGGACTCCTCAAGGCTTAGAATTTGATTGCTGTCTGATAAAAGGTTGTGGGCAGGAGGCAGGTTTTCCCTGCTGCCTTCCATTTTGAATGATGCAAATCCGCCCAGCAGCTTGATCTCAACATTTCTATCCCTGAATTCCGGGAAAGAGAGGAGCTCTTTTATGTCGTTGCTGCTTTTTTTCATTCTCAAGTAAAAGATCCAGAACAGTGCAAGGATCAGAACTGCAAGACCTCCCATTATCCACGGAAGATAATTGTATACTCCCCTGAACAGAACAACAGTAATGCCTACGCCTGCCAGAAGAAAGACATGGAGCAGGATAACAAAATATGCGGCAAAAAGGCTTTTGAAAATACCTTCTTTATCGGGTTTCTTGAATTTCATAACATCCTTTTAATTATGTCTTCTCTATACATCTCAAGGAACATGGAAGAGCCTGAAGAACCCCGTATTGTGCTGAGTTTTGTAAATAGAAAATTGAGTTTTTTCTGGATACGTCCTTTTTCAGGCGAATCCGGTTCCAGATTTTCCAGGAGATCCTCTATATGTTTTATGCTTTTTTTTAACTCCACCTCAGGAGGAAGAAATCCTGAGTTTTTCATGATTTTGTTGGAAAGTCTCAGCTCCTCAGGCACATTTGCATCTTCAAATTTCAATGGTCTGCCCTCTCCAGGAAGATTTTCCATGGCACCATCTCTTTGTGCCTTTAAAATTCTTTTTTCAACTATTGCCTCAAATCCCGGAAGCATTTTATCTATAAAACTCCGCATAACAGGTTGTAATCATGGAGGTTAGCTCCGCATCTTCGACACAGGAGGGGCCTGACCCCGTTCAACGCAGATCCCTTACAATAACATTTGTTATGAAAATATCAAAAAGGGTATTAAGTCAGCTTAAATCACATATGATAAAGCAACAATAATATAAGATAGTTTAATTATTTGCAAGGTAAAATTTGCAATAACGGTCTTACCCTGACAGGCAAAAAATCAAAGATTTTAACAAAAAGATGCAGTTATTTAAGTACAAGAAAATAGAGGTTTCCAGGATGGTTCATATGTCCTGCTGCAAATTCTGCGTACCCGCCGTTTCCATAAAAAAAGTCTGTTCTTCCCGGGCCTTTTATGGCACCTCCTGCGTCCTGATTTAAAACAAAACCTGAATACTTTTTCCAGGTATCAGTTTTTTTTGTTTTGTTTTTTAAAGGGATAAAAGTTTCAATAAAGCAGAGAGAGCCTTTGGGAAAAAGAGATCTGTCCGTTGCAATGGAGCGCATGGGGGTTACCTTGACACCAAGGCAGCCTAACGGGCCTTTTTCTTCTTTTTTAAAAAAAACAAAACTTGGATTATAATTAAAAACCTCTTCAGCTTTTAAAGGGTTGTTTTCAAGCCATGCCCGTATGGACTGCATTGAGATATCCTCTCTTGCAATCTCTTTTTTATCAATGAGAACTTTTCCTATGGATCTGTATTTGCGGCCGTTTTTTCTGTGATAATGCACTCGCAGGAAATCACCCTGCTTTAACAGAACTTTGCCAGACCCCTGAATTTCAAGGAAAAAGCGGTCTGTACGGCTTTTTACCCATGCAACGGGTTGTGCCCTTTCTTCAAAATTCTCAATGGCATTGATCTCCTGGCGAGAATAATAGGGGACAATATTGTTGTTTTTGTCAACCCTTGCCAAAAGTTTTGGCTCCTCTCTGTATCTATCTGAAAAAAGTTTAAGGTTAATGGTTAAAAGGTCATCTGGTTCAGAATAGAGCGGATATCTGTATTGTGCATCCCTTGTAAGACTTCCCGCAAGGGAAGGCTCGTAATATCCTGTAAAGAGAACTTTTTCCTTATCATCTCTGCCTGGGGATTTGTATACTGCATAGTTATCTCTGACAAAATTGTTCAGCTCCTTTTGACTGGGCTCTTTTTTTATAAAGGAGAGGAATTTTGTCAGGGATTTTTTTATATGTGCTCCAGTAAAAATATCCTTGCCAAAGTAAAATTTTTTTGTTCCAGGAATTCTGGAAAAGTATATCAGACTCTGCTCAATTGCATCTATCAGACCTGCCTTATCAAGCTTGTCGCTGAAATCAGGATATTGAGATCTGGTAAGTTTTTTAAGGGATACCACCTTTGTTACAGGTTTTTCTTTCTCTTCCATACATCCTGTAAAAAACAGGATCATAACAGATAAAAAAAACAGCTGAAATCCATTTGAATATAAGTTACAAAATTTGTTTTTCATAAATTATCAAAGTCCATTAGATGCATGCTGTCCAAAAAAATCCAGAGCATTGCCCCGGGTCGGTATATTACATCCTTTTCAGGTATCCTGTTGTGCCATCTTTCTTGTAGCGGCTTCTGCATGTTCAATGGTAGAAAGCTCTGCATCGCTGCCTGGAGATATGCCAAGAGAGGTGAACTTTCTTGCAGAAACCATGACCCGTTGTTCCAGGGAGCCTATGGTTTTGTTGTATGTTGATGCAGCTTTTTCAATATCTCTTCCAAGTTTGTTCATATTCTCGGACATGGAGGAGAGACGCTGAAAAAGTTCTGTGCCAAGTTTGCTGATCTCTTTTGCATTTTTCGCACTTTGCTCCTGTTTCCAGCCATAGGAAACAGCCTTTAAAAGAGAGATCAGGGTGGTTGGTGTGGCAAGGACTACACCCTTTGCAATTGCTGCTTCAATGAGATTTGGGTTTATGGCCAGGGCTGCACTGAAATAATTTTCTCCAGGAATAAAAAGAACCACAAATTCAGGACAGGGTGAAAAGCTTTGCCAGTATTTTTTCTGGGAAAGATTGGTAACGTGGTTTTGCACCTGTTTTGCATGATTTTTAAGAAATTTCTTTTTCTCTTCTTTGGTTTCAGCTTCCAGTGCATCAAGGTAGGCTGAAAGGGGAACCTTGGAATCAATAATAATATTTCTATCTTCCGGCAGATGTACAATCATGTCAGGCCGCAGGCTTCCTTTTCCTGAACCTGTGGAGGGCTGCTCCACAAAATCGCACTGGTCAGCCATGCCTGCTATCTCAGCAACCCGTTTCAGGGTCAGTTCGCCCCATCTTCCCCTGACATGGGGCAATCTTAATGCCTTTACAAGATTTCCAGTCTCTTTCCTAAGATTCTGCTGGGTTTTTGCCATGTCAAAAAGCCTTGACGTAAGAGATCCAAACTCTTTTTCCCTTTCACGTTCCATAATGCTAAGCCTTTGTTCATATTTTTCCAGAGCCTCCTGAACAGGATCAACTTTTTTTAAAATTTCGTCTCCCTTGATATCAAAATCTCTTCTTGCTTCTTTTACATAGCCTGCAAAGAATTTATCAGCAAGGTCCAGGAATTGACCTGAGTTTAACTGCAAAGCCTCCACAGACATGGATTTTATTTTTTTTGCAAAAAGGGAAAGACCAAGTTTCTGGAGAATCAGACAGATAATAATGCCTGCACAAAAACCTGCTGCCAGAAAATAGAGGTTTTCAATGCTTACCATATCTATCTGCCACAAAGGTTCCGCTTTTGCCTCCTGATTTTGCTTTTAAATGGATATCAGATATTACCATGCCTCTGTCATAGGATTTGCACATGTCATAGATTGTTAAGGCTGCAACAGAAACTGCAGTGAGAGCTTCCATCTCAATACCTGTCCGGCCTGCAAGTGATGCCTCTGCCTCAATGTTAATGGTACTTTTTTCCATGTCAGGCAGAAAATCAACTCTTACATGGGTAATGTTAAGGGGGTGGCACATGGGTATAAGGTCGGAAGTCTTTTTTGCAGCCATAACTCCGGCGATTCTGGCAGCTTCCAGAACATTTCCTTTTTTTACATTGGCTGCTGTGATTTTTTCCAAGGTATCTTTTTTCATCTCAACCCTGCCTGCTGCAACAGCAACCCGTCTGGTTACATCCTTATCTGCCACGTCAACCATCCTGACTCTGCCTTCCTTGTCAAGATGTGTAAAATCCGTCATTTTTATATTTCCTTAGTTAAAAAAATGTTCTTTTGAAGTTAACCCTGCCTTTACTTTATTAAGGGTCTCGGAGAGAGTTTCAATAACATTGTCCCTGATATCTCCTGCCACAACAATCTGCATTATATCATCACCCACCTTGAGTCTTTGATTATCTGCAATTTCAACAAAAATCTCAATGATTCCTTTTTTTTCCTTTTGCCGGATTATTAACCGGTTGAGTTTTTCATGATCAACAGTCACCTTTAGCCCTGTTACTTCTTCTCCTTCTCTTGTGGTCTGCCGAACAACACCGTTATGGCATAGAATCATTCCGACTTTTCCATAGTCAGGATGCTCTTTTACTTTTTGTATCATTGCTTCAATATTCATTATTATCTCCTTTTAGGTCTCTTGCTTTTATCAGATCCTGGGGAATATTTACATTAAAAAAAGATTTCATTTCAGGATCAATCTTTTTAATCTCATTGACAGGGATTGTTTTGACTCTGTTTTTTTTGAAAAATTTTTTTATCATAAAAATTTTTTTGTCAAGATTGTTTTGAATCAGAGGCAGGCAGTTTTTTGAATATGCTGCACAGA
>JAYEHB010000495.1:0-4673 GCA_034659375.1 Thermodesulfobacteriota bacterium | reverse complement strand
AAAGATTGCCTCACCAGCACCGCCAGGAATGCCGCCGACCGTGGGCAAAATTTTTGGCTGCTGGTGGAGTATTCTGTTGTGCCTCAGCAGGCATTCCCAGAGTTAAATTGAATGCGTAGGGGCGAACGGCCGTTCGCCCGTACAATCATCGCCTGTGCGGATATTTGGTGAAATTGTGGATGATAAAATGAAATTGAATGATGCGGGGGTAATGGTGAAAAATGAATGGGCGAACGTAGGGGCGAACGGCCGTTCGCCCGTACTGGCATCAATGGTTAGCTTTTTTAAAATTTGGTTTTATGCACCATTTTGGTTACACTCAAATAGTTTTTCCTGATCTGTTTTTTCTGCCGATAAAGGCATTACCCCCAAAAGATATCAGAATAAAAACAAACCCCTTATCAAGGAGAAAACCATGTTAAATCTGCGCAGCCTGGCTTGTGTCTGCATTCTTTTAAGTATGTTTGTGTTCTCTGCTGTTCCTGGATACGGCAGTGATGTTAAAAACCCCGGTACAGCTGAAACCATCCTGGAGGATTTCAGTTTAATTGAAGGCTGTCTTGTGCAGCAGGCAGGCAGTGAATACATCATTGACCTTAACGCATCTGACAATATATCCTCTGGTGATCTTTTTACGATCTGCTCACCGGGAGACCCCATCACCCACCCTGAGACCGGTGAAGTCCTTGGCACACTTGAAAAAGTCAGTGCCATCCTGTCTGTTACACGGATAGAATCAAAATATTCCTTTGCAAGGCTTATCTCTGCCACCCAAAAACCGGTAAGGGGAGACAAAATCTACCGGTTCAAAAAAATCAAGGCCCTGTTCCTTGATTACACCGGCCAGAACCGGGATCTGTTCACACGGCTTAGAACCTCTCTTCATAATCTGACATGGCTACCCTATGATGCAGCCCTGAATTTTACCAAAACTGCCTTGACATCCCTGCCGGATCAGTTTCAGGAAGCCCTGGTATTTATGGTTGAGGACCAAAGGATAGAGGTGCGGGGTCCTGGTTTTGAACATCTGCATGTATATCCAGTCACACCCGGGGCGGTCAGCCAGTCCCGTCAAACCCAGGTGCAGCCCTTTACTGCAGCATCAGACAGATCTAAACCACCTGCTGCATCGCCTCTGTCCATGCCTGCTGACGTATCCGTTGAAAAACCTGAACATGCCCGGAAAAAAAAGGTTGAATTTAAAGAACTCTTTCCAGAGCTCACCACAATGGGTCAGTTTTCTGTGCCCACGGTCATGGCTGATTTTATCAATACAGACAGAGGAAAGATAATGGC
This sequence comes from Thermodesulfobacteriota bacterium, assembly GCA_034659375.1. Taxonomy (GTDB): domain Bacteria; phylum Desulfobacterota; class Desulfobacteria; order Desulfobacterales; family Desulfobacteraceae; genus DATFJZ01. The sequence goes on along the minus strand of JAYEHB010000495.1, from coordinate 3,377 downwards.
CTCAACAAACGGGGAATCCATTACCACCTACCGGATAAACAATACATCAGAAAAAATACACACCCTTGAGATGGACCACCACGGACAGATTCTGTCTCTGGGATGGTGGCAGCCTGAACAAAAAAAAGGGGACTATCTTACCGTCAATATCTGGTACAACAAAAGCATCTGGGGATATATCTACCAGTGGAAGGACAATGCGCTTGTTCCTTTCCAGATCAGGATTCCCCGTATTTTAGGGAACTTTGATACCAATGCAGACGGCAGATATGAAACCTTACTGAGCCAGGACTTTGACCCCAATGACATTTTCGGCAGCCGCATATGGCAGGGAACCCTGTCACAGAACCATATCAGATGGGAAACACCGTTTTTAAAACTTCCCAGACAATTTAATGTTGCCGGCAGCTGTTTCGGAGATGTAACCGGAGACGGCAACCCTGAAACTATATTTATTCTAAATGAAAAACTCTTTGTTTATTCTGGTAAAACCCCCCTGTTCAAGTCTTCTGTCCAGGTCGGGGGAAGCCATTCCATTTTGGTGTATGACATGGACAATTCCTCCCAGAACCTGATGAGCAACAGTGCTGTCTTTGAAATCAGGCCCCAGGTCAGAAATATTGACGGCAAAGAAGGCAATGAAATCATTGTCTCCGCTTCAGACAAAGGCATGCTGGGAAGTATGGCATCCGGGGTCGCAAGCAGCGGCCAGAGCCTTCTTTTTGTTTTCAAATACAAGGCAGACAGGTGTATCCAGGGGACCCTGGGGAATAAGGTCAGCGGCAGCATCCAGGGCCTGGATGTATCGAAAAACCGCGTTATCATGGTGATATCCCGGTTTGATTCGATTTTTAAAACCGGCGGAAACAGCGCTCTGGTTTCCTTCAGCCTCTAAACACCACACTTGATACTCGATCATCAAGTTTTTTGAAAAGCGCCGCCCCCACCGGTTCTTCTATAAAAACTTGATAATCGAGTAATAGTGTAACCCGCTGCTCAAACTTTTTTTACAGCCCCATGATTCTCTGCAACTGCATGAAATCAGCCACTGTGCTGTTTTCTTAATCCTCAGAAAAACTTGAAATATTAATTTTTTTGTTAAGAAAATATTAATTTTTCATATATTCAGGAGATTACACAATATTAATGCTTGCAATATACAATTTTTTGGTTTACTAAATTTAACATTGCATTAAATCCATGCCGGGTGGATGCAGTCTGGGCAGGACATATGCTTTTGTCTGCCTTTTGTTCTAATCATCTGAAAAAAACTCAGTTGAAAAGAGACATAAAAGGGGGTGATACAAGCAAAAAATTGTGACAGGGCATTTCTTTCTCCGGATACAGGAGAGAAATCCCTTAGCGTTTTAAAGAATTTTATGGAAAATTAAAATTTTCAAGGAGAAAAAAAGATGAAAAAAATGATGAAATTGATTGCTCTTGCAGCAATGGTTCTTATGTTTACAGGCATTTTTGTGATGCCTGCAGCAGCGGTTCAATTTGAATTTCACGGGGATATGAATCACCGGTTTCTGCTGGGCACCAATCACAACGAGTTTATCAGCTCACTTGACAAATATGATGGTGTGATCAACAAAGACGGCGTTGATGACAATTTTGCTGAAATCAAATATCGGTTCTGGTTTGAAGCTGCCAGCGATGACAACAGCTATAAAGGGGTGTTTGCCACAGAAATCGGCGGCCTGCGCTTTGGTGAAAAAAGCAAACTGGACTACTCCGGTGACGATATCAGAATGGAAGTCCGGTGGGCCTATTTTGATTTCCAGCTTCCCTTTGCAGAGCAAAAATCCCGGGTCCGCATGGGGCTTCAGCCCATCAACATCAACCGGTTTCTATGGAAGGAAACCGTGGGCGGTGTTAAATGGTACGGCAATCAGTGCGGATACGGCTACGAACTCGGCTGGTTAAGGGGTTATGAAGCCGATGTAACAAAAGATGACAACGAAGATCTAATGAACGATCAGGATGCCCTATACGGCAAACTCAACATTAAGCCTGCTGATGGCATGGGACTCGGTTTTTTGGGCATTTATCAGTGGAACAACATTGATGATGAAGATCCAGCCCAGGCCAACAACACCTTAAGTCCCCATAACTATGAATTTAAAAAATTTGCCAACGACACTAACATAGACATCCAGCTGTTTACACTGGGAGTTGACGGGTCTTTTAAAAGAGACGCATTCTTTGCCAAATGGGATTTGATGTACCAGACCGGAAGTCTGGATCAGCTGATTTATCAGGACCTTGACCTGAACAGCAACCCCATTGATGATTATGATGTGGATGCCTGGTTTGTCCATGCAGATCTGGGAATAAATATGGGAAAATGTACCCTGACCTACACAGGCTGGTACGCTTCCGGTGATGATGATCCCTATGATGATGACCTTGAAGCATTTATGGCAACAGATGTGGATATTGCCGACAGTGCTGTCATTTTTGAGGGCAATCTGGTGGATGACAACTATTTTACAGAGCGGCCCTATATCATGGACAGAGGGTTCATCATGAACAAACTGAACCTGGACTACAAGGCCACATCCAAACTTAAACTCAGCCTGGCCGGTATGTATATGCTCACAGCAGAAGATCTTGAGTATCATACCCCTGACGGCACACAGGTCAGTGAAGATGAGATCGGGTTTGAAGTTGACGCCCGTGCCAGCTATAAACTGTTTAAAAATGTGAAGATGGACCTCTGCTTTGGCTATCTCTTTGCCGGAGATGCCATGGATTACTTTGAAGTAGATGAAATCCAGGACGGCGACTCAGATGAAGACATCTGGATTTCATCAATGAGAATCAGATACAAATTCTAGGAAATTCCGATCCAGTTTCAAACCAGAGATCAACAAGGGGTCTGGCCAGCATGAAACCGTTTAAAAATCATGCTTTCTGTCCAGACCCCTTTTGGTTTCTAAAATGCGAGAGAATAGTGGTCGCATCTTTAATCTTGACATTTCATTCCCAAAACACTTGTTTCCCAGTTTTAATGAATAATTGTAATTTACGACATTTTACAAATAACCTTGATTTTATTAAAACTAAACAGCATTTATTAGTCATTTGTCAAGATTAAAGATTTGACCCTTCAATTCCTCCAGGAACAACGGAGGGGTCAGGCTTAACAATTAATTGAAAATTGATTTAAAGTCAAGATAATGACAACAACGAAAGCCCCCATCCTCAAGTGGCCGAATATAGAACCAAACCCTGTTTTATCAAGTCTTCTTCCCTCTAAAAATTTCGGTGAATTGACTGTGAACGGTTACAATAAATTTTAAGATGATCCGGATTTTAAACTGTTTCAGGTTTGACCACAGGATTTTCCTTAAGATACTCAAGTCTGTTTA
>JAYEHB010000494.1:0-4675 GCA_034659375.1 Thermodesulfobacteriota bacterium | reverse complement strand
TAAAGCTCTGCTTTTTCATTAAAAAAGATTCCCTATTTGTAACTATTCGGTTTATAATGTAAATGTTTGGCCAGTGTCTCATATTCGTCTATTTGGGACTGCCTGGCATACTATTGATTCTGATGTTAAAATTAATTGTTTTGAGTTATGCAATTTGATTTTTTTGGTGATTATATAGCAATTTTATAAGTACATTGGGCAGGGTTTTTTTTCTATGATCAAGAAATGAAAGGACTTTTTTGTTGATAAAAACAGAAAAGGATTGTCTTTCAATGTTCATTATTTCCAGATAATCATGGAAAAAAATCAGAGAAAGTTCCTCCTCCTGTTTTCCCTTTAGATGATGATAACAGAGATGGGAAAAATATAGAATTATAACATTATTTTTAATATCTTCCGGGATTTTATCTGGTGTAGTAAAGTCCGGATAGAACTGGTGTTCAATGGTTCTGTAAATAGATTTTGGTAAATCCCAGTTTTGAAGAAGTATTTTACCCATTTGAGAGGTGTCAACCAGATCAAATAAAGGTCCCATTTTTTTATTTCTGGATTTTAACAGCATTATCACCAGTTGCCCAAACTCATGCATAAGGCCTATAGTTCCAATTTCCGATGGTTTGGCAACATTAAGACCAAATGAGAGAGTTGAAGCAATATACGATACAGCCAGGGAATGATTGTAGAGTTCATTGAAATCAGGAGCTTTTGGCATGACTCTGCGTACACCTTCTGCAATAACAATTTGAGCTACTTCATTGTAACCAAGAAGCATTATGGCGTGGTGAATGTCTGACACCTGATTTTTCAGTCCGTAATATGATGAATTAATAGCTTTTAGAATTGCCCCTGCAAGTGAGGGATCCTGTTTGACTTCCCTGGCGATTTCCCTGGGAGTGATATTTTCTTCAGCGAGTTTGACCGCCAGTGATACTGCAAAAACCGGCAGTCTGGGAATTTTTGTTATTATTTCATTAATAAGTTCCGAACTCTCTAATTTTTTGGTTTTTTCATTGGAAGCTAAAAATGTTTTTGTGATTAATTGTCGGTTTTGAAGTTCAAGTGTTTTTCTTTGTTTTTCAATCAGTCTTGTTCTTTGTATGGCACTGCGGCTTATATATTTATAGAAAAAAAGTTGAATGGAGTTGTCAAATTTATCAAATGTTTCCTTATCAATGATCATCAGATCAGTTGTCTCAACAACAATTGCCGTGGCTGTTCTGGGCTTGTTATAGAGAAAGGATATCTCACCAAATATATCACCTGTTTCCAGAATAGTCAGTGTTTTTTTAATCCCCTGTATAGTTCTTACTATTTTGACTTTTCCTTTGAGGATTATATACATTACCTGTTCAGCTTCGCCCTGATGAATTACTATCTCTTTTTTTTGCAGCCTTTTAATATCAGCATGTTTGTACAGGGTGTTTAACTCTTTTTCGTTTAGCTCCTTTGAAAGAAATTTTTTGATTTTATCTGTTCCAGGCTTTTTTGTTTTTTGTTCCATAATTGTAAGTCCTGTTGCCAAACTGAGTATATCAATGAATAATGCAATAATTGTATTAAATTTTGATAACCCATTTTTTAATAAGGAGCAAGTCTTAAATTTTTAAAACATTTTGTTGAGAAAAGATGATTAACTCCTTTAAATGGGAATGGGGTATCTGTTTTATTTTTTTGCCGGGGGTCAAAGAGGCGAAACCATTGCTGCACAGGCTGACACTTTGTTAAATTGTAAAAATTTAACCTTCGGAGTTGAGTTTGTCAGTGGTAAAAAAAAATGGGCAAAGGCCTTTAATGATAACTCAGAAAGTTGAGTTAAGTAAGAATAGTATTAAACAATCTTTTCCCATTGTTATATGTATTTTGAGTAAATTTATTTATAGAAAGCCCGGTAATTTCAGCTCCTGATTTTGCAATAAAAAAGAGATTTTCAGGTTTATTGATTTTGCTGTTTGCAAGTCTTGGGATTTTGGGGATAATATCAGGGCTGTCAGTCTCAATTAGAACCCGGTTTAATGACACTTTTTGTAAAGCTTGTCTTACTTTTCTGTTGTTCTGGTTTGTGATTGATCCTGAAAAAGATATGTATAAACCATATTTTTCAAATAAAGGGATCATATCAGCAGAGCCGGAATAGGAGTGGATAAGACCCCCTGCCGGCACTTCTCCCATATGTTTTAAAATATGAATAAAAGGATCCCAGGCTTTTCTTATATGGATGGAAACAGGCAGTTCTTTCTCTTTTGCAAGCTCTAACTGCGTTTTAAATATTTTTTCCTGCAAAAGGGGATTGCTCTTTTTAAGTGTAAAGTCCAGACCAATCTCACCAATACCGGATTTAACCCTGTTCAGATATAGTTCAAGGCTTGTCTGCCATTTGTCAGAAGCCTTGGTTATAAACCAGGGATGGATTCCAAAACAGGGTATTACAAAATCATATTTTTCAGATATTTTTAAAACATCTTTCCAGTCGTTCTCGTTGGTTCCGCAGCAGACCAGATATTTGCCGCCAATGCTGTGCCATTTTTCAATTGTTGTGCCAATATCTTTAATTATTCTTTTGTCCTGCAAATGACAGTGTGAATCAAAGAATTTCATTCTTCATAACCCGTGATTGAGTAACATTGGTGTTCTTTATTTTAATTCACTTATTTCATTTCCAAGAGGTCTTGTCATAAGCTCTTTTATACTTTTGGCAGGTTTTTTATCCTCATATAATACTTTATATACTTCATTAATTATGGGAAGTTCAATATTGAGTTTTTTTGCAAGATTATAGACAGATTTTGTATTTCTAACACCCTCTGCCACAGTTCTTCTTGATCCCTGTATCTCCTCCAGAGTCAATCCCTCACCAAGAAGTTTTCCAACTGTATAGTTGCGGCTTAAATTGCCGGTGCAGGTTAGAATTAAATCTCCCACACCTGAAAGTCCTGAAAATGTATGGGGATTTGCACCAAGCTTTATTCCAAGTCTTCTTATTTCAGCAAGTCCCCTTGTTATCACAGCAGCCCTGGTATTAAGACCAAGTCCCATGCCATCAACAAAACCTGCAGCAATGGCAATAACATTTTTCACAGCTCCGCCAAGCTCCAGACCAATGGGATCATCATTTATATATACCCTGAAATAATCTGTTGCAAACACATGCTGCATATAAGTTGCATTATCAATGCTTTTTGAGCCAATGGTGATGGCGGTGGGGATTTTTTCTGCAACTTCCTTTGCAAAGCTTGGACCGGACAGAACAACAAGATTTTTTTCTGCAAGCTTTGGGATGGTCTCTTTGATTACACCAAACATTGTAAGGTGTGTTTTTTCTTCAATTCCTTTTGATGCTGTTATGACAATTGAGTCATCAAAAATATATTCAGACATTTTTTTACAGACCTCTCTCATTGTATGGGATGGCACAACTATTAAAATGATCCTATTGTTTTGAATAACTTTTTTAAGATCATTGGAAGGGGTTATCCTTTTAGAGAGTTTTACATTGGGCAGAAATATTTTATTTTCCTGTTTTTCAAGAATATCCTGCTTAACCTCTTGTTCATATGCCCATAAATCTATGGAAAAACCCTTGTCTGCCAGAAGGTTTGCAAGGGCAGTTCCCCAGCTTCCAGCACCAATAACTGCAATGTTTTTTAGTTGCTCTGCTTTTTTATGCATAATGAAGTCCTTGTTTAATTGTTTAATTGTTTGTTTTTTTGTTTTCCATGAAAGTCCGTGCAAATAACTGTAATGATAGATTTTTTAGCTTTGGTTTCTGCCCTTTTAGGGTATTGTGGCCGATGCAGTAACCACGCTCCGGCCGGTTTCTGCCCTTTTAGGGTATGCCGGTTATTGCAACAGGCCAAGAAAATACTGAATCATTGGAATGCGATGGGCATATATACCAGGATTATCACATTTTTCTATTGATTCCATGAAATTTAATGAGATTTTTTTTGCAAGCATGTTTTCATTAGCTTCTGTGAATCTGCGGAAAAGATAGTCAAAAACAGAATCCTTTACTTTAATATCAGCTTTGAAAAATGTGCTGCATCCCTTTTTGTAAAAGCCTTTGCCCACATAAAAAGTTATGTTTCTAACGATTCTGTTCTTTTCTGGATCAGGTTTTTTAAAATCAATGATAAATGGGAGTTTTTCTTCAATATAGTGGTTAAGCTCAAGCGGTGAAACAGGGGATGAGTAAAAGAGCGGTTTTAGAAAACCATCAGATACATCCCCGAAAAGAGACTCTTTTTTATCCTCTTTTTCCACATATCTGCACAGAGGAGTGTTCTTATAAATTCTGGCTCCTGCTGTATATTCAAACTTAAAAAGATCTGACCCTGCATACTCTTTTATCATGGAGACTGTATGATCAATTGTTTCAAACGTTTCTCCCGGCAGTCCAAAAATCAGGTTTAAACTACATTTTATCCTCTGTTTTTCAAAAAAAGAGAGGGTCTTTTTTATATCTTTTTCCCTGTACGGGCAATTGTTTTTTTTTAAGATTTTATCTGAAAAAGAGTCGCATGTCAGGATCACATAAAATCCTGCCTGAAAGATAAGTTCTGCATACTCTTTTGTAAAGTTTAAAGGGAGAAACTGGGATGAGAATCTGAATCTCTGGTTAAGCTTTGATTTTATAATATCTTTTAAAAGAGCAAGACTGAAATCAGGTGTGGGGATG
>JAYEHB010000493.1:0-4680 GCA_034659375.1 Thermodesulfobacteriota bacterium | reverse complement strand
TATTTTCCTTCACTTCTGACATGAGACAATCCACCGCAGTTAAAAATTGTAAACAGCTCTAAACACCGAACGTCAAAATGAGCTAACACAAAAGCCGACGTAATATTTGGATTCAAGAAAAATCGGCTCGGCTTTTGTGGTCAGCTCCATTTTTTTGTTATGTTGTAATTTCATGCTATTTTTTCAGGTACAACTTCTTTCATGAATACCGATAAGCCATGCAATTAATAATTCATAGCTGATTCCACTGAATCCAAACTCAATGAGACGATCAATAATGATAACGACACTGAAAAATCACTACCATTTTATCAATCATCTGATATACGAGTCTATGCTCTTGATTAATTCTGCGCGACTACTTCCCCTTCAAATCAAACCGAAGTGCTTCCGGTTTACCGATACCTTCTTTTGGATGACGTTTTGTATCCCAGATTAACTCATTGATCCGTTTAAGAACTTTTTTGTCATGCATTTGCCAAAACAAGTATTCATTCCAAGCCCGATCAGTCCATGCAATCATCATCAATCATTTCCCGTACTTTATAATTTCCAGCCTCAAATTCAGCAATGCTGGCACGTAATTGGGCAGCATTAGCAGGGCTACGTAATAAATACATTGTTGCTTCAATAGCATTGTAGTCTTCAAGTGACATCATCACAACCGATTTTGAATTTTTACGAGTAATGATTACTGGATCATGATTATCACATACATTTTCCATTACACTAACAAATTTTTTTCTAACATTTGAATAAGCTATGGCATCCATAATGAACTCTCCCCTTCTTTAATGTACAACTAATTGTACTACAAAACACAAAATATGCAACACAAAATTTTATTTCAAAGTATTTACAAAGTTTTCAAATAACCTGTGAAGTGAGGATAATTCAGGAATTCCGAGAAACCATGCCATGCTATTTTGAGAGATGATTTATTTCAGGAATGCTGACAAGTCATACTTTGTTATTTTTCAAAGTTCGACTTCCTTTAGAAACATAAATCAGCGGCGCACCTTTTGCGTCCGCTGGATTTATTTGTTATAAGCACTGTTTGAGGCTTTGTATTTGTTTGAAAATCTGGTGATAAAAGCAATGTTAAAACATACTGCTTCGCACGTAAGTTTTTCGCAAAGATGCGATGGATTATTTGGATTAAAACCTTCTGGTCGTAAAATATTACATAACAAGCTATTAAATCTATTCTCAAACTGACCAGCAAGCTCGTTACAAGAATTTACAATATCATCATCTGAAATATTTAGCGTTCTTCCAAGTATGCCTATAAACATTAAAGTGCCTTCAACTAAACCGCATTGAGCTCCGTATTCTCCCGCCCCATGCATTCCAAGAGCCGCATCTGTAATTTGATCAGATAATTCAATGCCAAACTTTTCTGATAGAATTTTGAGATTAGTGGTGGCACAATTAATGTCATCATGCCAATAATATTCTTTTACTCTTTTTTGTATAACCGGCACGGCCGGAGCGTGGTTACTGCATCGGCCACAACAAATTTAGAAAGTCTATCATTGCAGTCGTTTGGACGGACTTTCATATAAAATTCTTTAGTATCCAATTAGTTCCTCCAAATATAGCAAGCTTATAATGTGTGAGTTGACCTGACAGGTTGAAAAAATCCTTATTATCAAATAAGGTTTCCTTGATATTTTTTTAGCCATTGAGGTGAAAGATGTCAGCTTAAAAAAGTAAAAAAACACTTTTTTGCAATTTCAAATCCGGGATTCAAATTCAAGTGTTTTCAGACGTTCAGCAACAAAAAAAATTTCTTCCTCATTATAGACTTCTATTCCTTTTTGCCGAAGAAGAGACACTGTTACTCCATCGCCATCAATTATACTATTACTGAAACTGCCATCGTAGATCTTTGAACTGCCACAGGACGGACTCTTACTCTTTAAAATGGCTATTCTGATATTCTCCTGCAAGACTAAGTCCAGGGCATTTTTTGCACCTGAAATAAACATATTGGAAATATCTACATCATCCTTTGTCAGTACCCGGGATGTTCCCTTAAAGACTCCTGCGCCACCGCCTCTGCCAACAATCTCAACTGGAGGGCGTGGAATTAAACACCCCGAAACAACCTCCGGGCAAACCATCACAATACGACCTTCAACCAACCATTTGCAAAAAACCATATTGTCACACCAGTTGTCAGCACCGTCATAACGAACTTTAGCACCAACAAGGCAGGCGCTCACCAAAATTTTTTCCATACTTCAAATCTTCCAAATAATTTAAAGCTAAAATAAAAGTATTATTTTACCAGTTGTATGCTTACTTTCAATATGTTGATGAGCTTTTTCAGCCTCTGTAATCAAATAAGCCTTATCAACATGGGGCTTAAGTCGATTTCAGTACTGAAGATTTCAGGATATAAAGAGGAGAAGCATTTGTTTGAACTGTTTCAAGGTAAATATCACGGCGGCTGAAATAATAATTCACAAAATCATGCAGTTCCTGGTCCGGAAGAAGCGAAATAGCTGGTTGAGTTAAGTTTTACTATCCAATTGATTGGATAAGAACTTGCTTTTTGTTAACCAAACCATAAAAATCATCCATAATCCGAAATATTATCTCCACCCTGTATCAGGGTAACAAATTGAAGGCAAGAAAAAAAATAAGGTTTTGAAAAAAAAGAGACACTATACGGGCACCCTTAAGTGGCCGAAATTATGATCAAGGCCCTTTTTTAAATCAACAGCTTGAATGATTGACTGAATTCTGCTATTTTCCTCATGAATATCTTTACTGAAAAACATTAAAGGAGCCTTGATGATTTATCACTTCAAATTTTAAAGGAGTCGATTTGACCTCTTTAATTCTGAATTGATCAAAGAAGGGATTGATGCAGATACACGATTGAAAAGATTAAATCAGATTACCATCCAGCAGAGACAGGTAATGCTTGAAAACAAATCATTAAAAAACTTAAAGGTAAGAGTCAGCGTGAAAGATAAAGTGCAAAATATAGATGAAAAAGTAAATATTGCTAACTATTTTTTGTTTGTTTTAATATTTGTCAGCCTTTTTCTCTGTTACAGGATGATGAAAAATTATCTTGACCCTGTTATCATGGCAATAATAATAGCAAGCCTTGCAAATCCTCTGTATCAGTGGACGGAAAAAAAGTGTAAAGGAAGAAAAAGTCTTGCTGCCTTTATTTTATGTTTTTTTCTGGTTTTTGTAATTATGGTGCCTCTGCTATTTATTTTTTCAGGTGTGATTAAACAGGGGATCGCTTCATTTCATTCCATTAATGAGTGGATTGCAGCAGGTAACCTTGAAAAAATATCAACCCTGCCTGTTGTTGCAAAGGCGGTAGATTTTGCAGAACAGTATCTGCCAGCCAGCCTTTTACAGGGTGATCTTCTTAAAGAATTCGATATCTTATCAATGATAAAAGAGTTTTCTGCAAAGTCTGGAAATTTTCTTATGCAGCAGGGCGGGACTCTTCTTGGTAATATAACATCAGTAATAATAAATTTTTTTCTCATGGTTTTTATCTTTTTCTTTGTTGTCCAGAACCAGAAAGAGCTTTTTGATTTTATGAAACAGACAAAAACTTGTTTAATCTCATTTTTTTTTATTGTTGCCTCTTTTTTTGTACTTACTCCTTTATACGCATCCTTTCTGCATCAAGAGTATCGTGTTTCTGGAAAGACAATGGGCACCTTCTACCATGTAACTATTGTTGCAAAAAAAGGGTTTGATGCCCGTGGCTTTAAAAGAAAAATTGATGTGCAGCTAAAGATGATCAATAAGAGCATGTCATGTTTTGATAAAACAAGTGAGATATCCCGTTTTAACCGCACAGGGTCAAATGTTGCTGTTAAAATATCCCAGGATTTTTTAAATGTTATGAACAAGGCCCAACTTCTCTACAAGATTACAAACGGGGCATGGGACGGCACTGTAAAACCTTTTGTGGATCTCTGGGGTTTTGGAACAAGGGATATTGTTGCAGAGTTTCCTGGTAAACAAGAGATTAAAGATCTGTTAGCTGTTACCGGGTTTAACAAGATTGAAATAATGGAGCATGGATTAAAAAAAAAAGCAGCTTCTTTATCCCTTGATCTTGGTTCCATTGCCAAGGGCTATGGCGTTGACAGGGTGGCATATTTTTTAAAAAAATCTGGATTTAACGATTTTCTTGTTGAGATAGGCGGGGAGATCTATGCATCAGGAACAAATAAAAAGAGTAATCAATGGAGTGTGGGTATTAGCAGACCAGAAGAGGAATATGCTGCACAAAATATTTACAAAATTATCTCTCTTAAAGATAGAGCCATTGCAACCAGTGGAAATTACAGAAATTTCATCAAACTCAAAGGTGAAATATATTCACATATTATCGACCCTTCAACTGGCTATCCTGTTAAAAACAGAGTGGTTAGCACATCTGTCATTGCAGAGGAGTGTACCTTTGCAGATGGTCTTGCCACAGCTCTCATGGTTATGGATACGAAAAGAGGACTTGACCTGATAAACAGTCTTAAAAACAGTGAGTGCATGATTATTGTTCGGGATAGAGACGGAAAACTTCACAGCCTGCTCTCAGATAATTTTTCTGATTATCTTTTTTCAGGGCCCCGGTAAGCATCCAAGCATAATTAATTTTATTTTTTAAAATTTGTTTTTTTTTCTTGACAT
>JAYEHB010000492.1:0-4689 GCA_034659375.1 Thermodesulfobacteriota bacterium | reverse complement strand
TGCAGTCGTTTGAATGGACTTTCATATAAACTGGCATGGCCGGAGCATGGTATTCTCATCGGCCACAACAAACTATGAAAGTCCAATGATTATAGTCTATTGAACGGACTTTCATATAAAATCGGCATGGTACAGGCTCACTCAAAAATAATTTTACAGCTATAATATGCTTTTTTTATTCATTTGCCAACCATTTAAAATAGCAGCGGCTCTAATTTGAAAAACTGATTAAAGATAGAAAATTTTTTAGGGTTTACACAAAAAGGTAGTAAATATTTACAAAATATGAAATTATTTTTGAATGAGCCCTTAGGCACTCCATTAATTACTATTTTCGGGAGATTTATTATGGAACAAAAAACAATACCGGTTATTACCTGGGAAAGCATTATCAACGGGTTACTGCAACGACTTGAAATTCCTTCCAAAGAAGAGATAAATATGATAAACAGGAGGCTTGACAATATTGAAAAGCTGATCTGTCAAAAACAATCTGATTCTGAAAAAGCAGGCAAAGCAGGCAAAGCAGACAAAGCAGACAAAAACGACATTGCATCAGATATTATTCTTGGGGTTTTTACCAAACATGCAGAGGGTGCAAATTTTAAAACAATAAAGGCAGAAACAGAATATAATGATAAAAAAATACGAAATATTATATTCCGCCTTGATAAAACAGGAAAAATAAAAAGGATAAAACGTGGAGTCTACAAAAAAATTTAACAAGGATGTCAACAATCCCGGGCTGAAACAGGGAGACTTGCTTTCAGGCTACAGAATAATCAGGATTGAAGAGGTCAAAGAAATTGAATCAATTTTCTACCAGTTAGAGCATGAAGATACTGGGGCAAAACATATACATATAAGCAACAAAGATAAGGAAAATACCTTTGGAGTTACATTCAGAACTGTCCCTGAAAATTCCACAGGAGCAGCCCATGTTCTGGAGCATACAGTTTTGTGCGGGTCGAAAAAATTTAATGTAAGAGACCCCTTTTTTTCCATGCTGAAAAGAGGGCTTTCAACATTTATGAATGCCCTTACTGCTTCAGACTGGACAATGTATCCGTTCTCCACCCAGAACAGAAAAGATTTTTATAATTTAATGGATATATATCTTGATGCAGCCTTTTTCCCTGAACTCGATGATTTAAGCTTTAAGCAGGAAGGGCATCGTCTGGAAATTAGCATAGATGATCAGGAAGGTGTACAATCTGAACTTATCTATAAAGGAGTGGTATACAATGAGATGAAAGGAGCCATGTCCTCACCGGGCCAGATAATGGGACGTTCACTCCTTAAAGCACTCTATCCTGACACAACCTATAATTTTAATTCAGGCGGAGAGCCTTCAGACATTCCTCAATTGACCCTTAGGGAACTAAAAGAATTCCACGCAAGGTATTACCATCCTTCCAACGCTTTCTTCTACACATATGGATGCCTCCCTTTAAAAGATCATCTGAATTTTATTCAAAAAAATGTTTTGCAGGAATTTACCAAAACAGAGCCTGACTCAACCATTGCAGCCCAGCCCAGGTGGGAAAGCCCCAAAAAAGTGATTGTCCCATACCCCCTTTCAAAAGAAGAAGATAAAACAAAAAAATATCAGGCAGCTGTTGCATGGCTTACATGTGATATTAAAGATTCCTTTGAAGTTCTTGTACTGGCTATACTTGACCAGATTCTTCTTGGGAACGCAGCATCTCCTTTAAGAAAAGCTCTTATAGATTCAGGCTTAGGTTCTGCTTTAAGTGATGGGACAGGATTTGACCCGGATAATCGGGATACCATGTTTGCATGCGGACTAAAAGATATTACTTTAGATTCCGTAGCAAAAGTGGAAAATGTCATCTTTAAAACACTTAAAGAGATTGCCGAAAAAGGCATAGACAAAAAACTTGTTCAATCAGCAGTTCATCAGATTGAATTCCACAGAAAAGAGAGAACCAACACACCACATCCCTATGGAATTAAACTTCTCCTCTCATTTGCCGGCACATGGATACATGAAGGAGACCCTCTATCATGCCTTAATTTTGACGATGAGCTGGAAAAATTACAACAAGAGATTAAAAACAGCAGATTTCTTGAAAATAAAATCAAAGAGTATTTTCTTGAAAATTCCCACAAAGTGCTTTTTACCCTCGCACCTGACCATGAGATGGAAGAAAATCAGACAAAAGAGACAAAAAAGAAACTGGCAAAGATCTTAAAAGAGATGAAACCGAATGAAATCAGGGAGATAGAGGCTTACACAGAAAAACTTACTAATCTTCAGGAGGCAAAAGAAGACCTCTCTTCTCTGCCGTGTTTAGAGCTTGTGGATGTACCGCCTAAGATCAACATAATAAAACCGGATATCATTAAAGAGGTATCCTGGGCAACATGCTATGACAAGGCAACATCAGGGATACTCTATTTTTCATGCCCTGCAGGTCTTGGAGACATTTCCAAAGAACTGCTTCCACTTATTCCTTTTTTCTGCCAGGCCTTTACAGGAGCCGGGACTGCAAAAAGGAATTATGCCAGGATGGCTGAGCGTATGGATCTTTATACAGGTGGTGTTGGAATTTTTCCATCCACAGGCACACTGTTTGCTGAAGATGTGGGAGAAGATGTGGCAGAAGATAGCGACTTCATGCCGTTTCTTGCGCTCCAGGGCAAATCTCTTAACAGAAATATTGATGCCCTGTTTAATATTGTAAATGAGTTTGTTTCAGATTACAGTTTTTCAGATCACCCAAGGCTTAAAAACATGCTCTTTCAATACAGGGCTGCCATGGAGTCTGCAATAGTAGGAAATGGCCACAAATATGCAATTTCCCTTGCCTCACGTAATTTTACCAGAACTGCTTTTTTATCAGAGATGTGGCATGGAATTTCCCAGTACAGGTTTATTAAAGAGTTAACTGACAGACTTGACAAATCCGATTCTGAAGAAAAAACACTTAATAAGCTTACAGATGATCTTGGAACAATAGCAGAATCACTCTTTCAAAAAAAGAATTTAAGGCCTGCTGTTGCAGGTGAAAAAGAGGCTCTGATAGAGGCTGATAAAAAAATATTCACCATGCTTGAAAACCTTCCTGATAATAATTGCGATGCTTTAAAAAAACCTGACATTAAAATGGGAAAAGAGCTCCCCCGTGAAGGGTGGAGTACAAGCACTTCAGTCTCCTTTGTTGCCCAGGCTTTTAAGACTGTCCGCTTAAGCCATGATGATGCGCCAGCCATGGCTGTAATCAGCAAGATGCTCCGTTCTCTTTATCTTCACAAAGAGATACGGGAAAAAGGCGGAGCATATGGAGGCTTTGCTCTCTATAATTCTGAAGAGGGCATATTCGCCTTTGGCTCCTACAGGGATCCTTATATAAACAGAACTCTGGATGTATACAAAAATTCCTGTGATTTTATCCTGAAGGGTGATTATTCAGAAGATGATGTTAAAGAGGCCATTCTCCAGGTGTGTGCTGAGATTGATAAACCTGAAACACCAGGCCCTGCATCAATCAAGGCCTTTTACAGAGACATTGTAAAACTTACAGATGCAAAACGTCAAAATTTTAAAACATGCCTGCTGCTGCTTGATAAAAAGAAAATCATGGCGACTGCTGAAAAACATTTCACCATAAATGATTCAGAAAAAGGCATAGCTGTAATTTCAGGAAAAGATAAGTTAGAGCAGGCAAACAGGGAGCTTGAACCAGACCGGAAGCCCCTTGAGCTATTCACGATTTAAGAGCTGTTAAGTCTTCCTGGGGACATAAAGAGGAAAAAGGTAAAATATGACAGATGGGGAAGAACCTGCTGTAAAACTTAAAGGAGTTGGGGATGGATTCTGGGTCACACTTGACCCGACTGCACCTGATGACCAGCTGAAAAGCGAAATGGAAAAGCTGTTTACACGTCTTAAACATCTTACTGTCAATGCAAAAGTCGTTATTGACACTGGTGATGCTAAAGGGTGTGATGAGCTTGTTCAAGACATGGGGACTTATTTAAAAACAAAATTCGGCATAGGATTGGTTACAAGACCTCCTGAAAAAAGATCTGTACCTGTGGAACGTATCAGACAGCGGGATCTCTCAAAAGATTGGACTCACCACAGAAGTAATGTTCTCATGCTTCGGGGCAGAGTAAGATCAGGACAGAAGATTAAAGCAAAAAAACATATAATTATCACGGGTGATGTGAATCCCGGGGCTGAAATATTAGCAGGAGGAGATATTTATATACTGGGCAAACTTTTGGGACAGGTTCATGCAGGACAGCATGACAATAATGATGCCATTGTTTTTGCCCTTGATTTTAGACCAAGCCAGATACAGATAGGGACTATTCTGGCCACCGGGCTTGATCAAGATCGAAACCAGAATGCTGAATTTGCCTTTGTAAATAAAAATAAAATTGTTGTTCAGGATTACCTCAAAACAAGCCCATTTGGTCGCATACCGTGGCCTGAGGTGATCTAAACAACATGGCAGAACAGCTTGCCACAATACCCTGAAGGGCAGAAACCAAAATATAACCGGCATGGCCGGAGCATGGTCATTCTCATCGGCCACAACAAAGAATGAAAGTCCATGATTACAGTCGTTTGGATGGAGTTTCATATAACCGGCATGGCCGGAGCATGGTCATTCTCATCGGCCACAACAAAATATGAAAGTCAATTATTTTAACTGG
>JAYEHB010000491.1:0-4696 GCA_034659375.1 Thermodesulfobacteriota bacterium | reverse complement strand
AAAATACGAATGTGAGAATTAATAACTTGTAACTGTGAACGCTTACAATAACTTATATAGTCGGTTAAACAGTTGAAGTCAATGTGCAATGTTCAAAAGAGTGGTATTAAAATGGGACCTGGAAAAGAGAAAATAAAAATTCTGGAGCAGAGAATGCTCAAGCTTGGTATTAAAAAAGAGGATATTAAGGAAAAATTTATCAAAGCATCCGGCAGGGGAGGTCAAAAGGTGAATAAATCCTCTTGTGCAGTATTTATAAAGCATATTCCCACAGGTATATCAGTAAAATGCGGGTCTGAAAGATCTCAGTCTTTGAACAGGTTTCTTGCATTAAGACGTCTTGTGGATAATGTTGAAGCAGCAAGATCGGGAAAAAAAAGTACAAACACCAGTAAAATCGAAAAAATGAAAAAACAGAAAAGAAAAAGGAAAAAAAGATCACAGACAAAATACGAAAACAGGGAGTGAGCTGACAAAACCTACCGAGCCTCGTTCCCAAGCTCCAGCTTGGGAACGATAGGAGGATAGGAGGATAGGAGGATAGGAGGATAGAAGGATAGAAGGATAGAAGGAGATAAGGAGATAAGGAGAGGATAGGAGGAGAGAAGTAAATATAGAATTAAAAGGCTCCCAACTGGCAATTTTTAATTTTAACTCCTTTGCTGTCACATGCCGATGCAACATCTACTCTTGATAGTTTCATTGTTTTTGCAATTTCCCAACAGGCACGGCAGATGATTCTGCCGTCCTTTGCAGCGTCCTCTATTTTTTTATCAAGTTCTTTGGATACTTTAATATTTTTGTTCAGTATCTTTCCGTCAGGCTCATATCCAAAGAGCCCCATGCTGCATTTTATCAGTCTCAGTTCCATAAGATCAGCCTGGATTCCAGCTTCTTTGGGTGTGATACCAAGTTCCCTGGCAGCAGAATGGGCAGATGCACATGTGATCTTACCATTTTTTGTTTTTTTTTGTAAAACCATCTCAATTGTTTTGTCAAGCTCCCGGGTCTTATGCTTGAGTGCATAATGTCCTGCATCTTCGTGTGTCATAGTTTTTTTCCTCAGTTTTAAGGTTTTAACCTTTTTCCCATTTCTGTCGAAGAGGTGTACCCTTTTTCAACATTAGGGCCAAAAATATGGAGGGCAACGGGCAGGCACAGGGGCCTGCCCCCTACCATTCGCAGTTGCCGATTGGTTCATGACCGTAGGGGCAACCCCCTGTGGTTGCCCTTCATCTTATAGTGTAGCAAAAATTCAATTTTAATTAAAGTAAGGATTAAATAAGATGTTTGAAAAAATTAGTGCTGATAATTTTCATATGATTTATATTGCATCCTGCGGTGAGGGTATTAATGCCTTTCATCTTGTTCAGAGTGCCCTTGTTCAGTTTCCTGGAAATGAGATCACCGTTGTCAAAGTTCCCCATATCAGAACTGAACTTCAGGTTGATGATATTATAAAAAAAGCAACTGATACTGAAAGTCTTATTGTGCATACCATGGTGAACACCGGGCTTAGACAATATCTTACACGCAGGGGAGTTGACCATGGTATTGTGACAATAGATCTTATGGGGCCTGTACTCTCCAGAATCAGGACCTTTCTTGATGATAAGCCCATTGAGCAGCCAGGTCTCTATAGAAAAATTCATCAGGTTGATCTGGGACAGGTTACAGCCATTGAATTTGCTCTGGCCCATGATGATGGGCTAAACTATGAGAATCTTGAAAATGCTGAAGTTGTACTTGTGGGGCTTTCAAGGGCCGGAAAAACACCTTTATCAATGTATATGGCAGTTTTGGGCTGGAAAGTGGCAAACGTCCCACTTGTCCAGGGTGTGCCCATGCCTGAAATTTTAAAGAAAATTGACCGCAGGCGTATAATTGCACTTAATATCAATGTGGAACAGCTCCTTGCCCACAGAAGGATAAGGCAGAACAGTCTTGGAACCTCGGATATATATTCATATGCATCAAGGCATGAGCTTGAAATTGAGATTGATAATGCCCGGAAACATTATATTACCCATGGTTATTCCATGGTTGATGTTAGCAGTAAACCCATTGAGACCAGTGCAGAAGAAATTGTAGAGATGATTACAAGAAGGTTTAAATCCAAAGCCCACAAAAGATAAGTATTTACTCAAAAATGGAAGCACATGAAGAATGAGAAAAAGGAAAAAAGTGAAAGACGCTGTCATCAGGATATCTGGACAAAAGTACTGTTTTTTTTTAATTATTGTGTCTGGATTTTGATTGTTGGGATTTTAATTGTCATAGAAATGGCAAGGCCTCAGTTTGAAACGTTTTTTGACAGGTTTTATAAACTTAACCTGCGAACCAGCTGGGATACTGAAGTTTTTATCTATCTTTATTATCTTGTCATTACAGGATTGATCATAAGTACAGCAGGTTTTGTTTTAACTCTTGGCCGGGCAAGGAGAAAGAGTGACGGTAATTGTATTTCGCTTTTAATCATGTGGCTTATTTCTATCACAGGTCTGGCAGTGATAAAACTTTTTCTCCTATAACTCGATGAACGGATGGCCTGACCCCTCACACATAATTTTTAAGTTGAGGCCAGGATTTGTCGATGGTTTAGTAAAGTTGGCAGATAAATATTCGGCCAGCACCCCATATTCGTCCATTTTGGCCTGCTCACATAGCATTAGTATGCTACGCAGTCCCAAATAGACGAATATAGGGCACTGGCCAAACATTTACATTATAAGTCGAATCTTTACGTTGGCAGGCATAAATACCACAAAATTTTGGTATTGGTCATCATTTCGGCTATATGTAAAAATTGAGGTGCTAACGGAGTCAGACTTTTGTTTTTCGTGTCATTATCAAATTTTGAAGATAATTAAAAAAGTGCAAAATAACGACAGCCTGCCCCTCACTCACTTAAAGGGAAATTGTACAAATGAAGAGATTATTCATCCTGTTTTTTTTTCTGATTTTTGTCCCGGCTCAATCCCATGCTTTGGATTATATGGTTGAATTTCTTGCTGAAAAATACAGAGAAGAGCCTGCTGGTACAGATTCCCCGGAAAAAATATATCACACCCTTCAGGTCGATACCACCGTGGGCTCAAGGCTTTTAATCCTTGGTGGTAAAAATCCACAATACAGAATATGGCTCAGGGAGTATCTTGTGGATCATGATAAACTGATTCTAAAAGTACCTGCTGAAGGGGACGCATCCTTCAGGGTTTCCAGGGCCTATGAGACGGATGTGTCAACACTGCACCCTGTGGATGAAAAAAAGTGGAAAGTGGATGAAGAGGGCATGGGCCCAATGCCGCCCTATAAGGGTCAAAAACATATTTTAATTGTTGATGCAAATAACAAAAGAAGAGACTTGCTGGAACTTGTGGTTAAAGATCTTGGGTATCCTGTTACTCTGTCATCCAGTGGTATTGATGCATTAAAAATGTTTAGAATTCAGCCTGATAAGTTTTGTATGGTCATCACTGATAATATGATTCCCGGGATGAATGGTGCAGCTCTTGTAAAAAATCTTATGAAAACCGATCCTGAAATTCCTGTGATCTTTGGCACAGGATATGGTAAGAAAAGAGACAAGGATTTTAGCTCTGCTTTTGCAGGATCAGATAAAATAGTGGTAAAACCTGTTGTTTTAAGAGAATTGTCAAAAACAATTATCAATTTATTACAAAAAAAAGCCTGACATATGAAAAATTCAATCCTTTGTCCCATTTTTCTTGTATCTGCATTTATAATCATTTTTATTGCAGGTTCTGTTGATTTTGCACTTTCTAATGAAGCAGAATATGAAACAATTAAGATGAGTTTTCATAATTTTATTCGATGCGAGCTCACCCGCACGGATGCTGAAAATTATTTTAATGGAAAGCCCTTTGAGATAACCATGATAAATCTTTTTGATGTGAAAAATGAGGGTAATATGCTCATTGCAACGGGAGCTGTTAAATGCTGGGTTGTAAAAAAATATGAAACTCTTTATGCTGCAGTGGGGGTTAAAAGGCTTTTAGGTCATGACAAAGTATCCTGTTTTCTCATTAGAAAAAAAGATTTTTCAGTTCTTGCAACTGAGCTTGCAAAATATCCATACAAGGAGAGATGCCCCTGGTCCCAGTATTGGATAGATGTTGATTGATCCCTTGCTGTTGATTAATCCCTTGCTTTTTTTATTTTTTAAAGATATGTGTACTTTTAAGATGCACATTAAGATGCACAGGGACAGGCTATTGACCGTTCACAGGAACACAGCAGTTTTCTCTGCCTGTTGTGTGCAACCAGAGACTTTATGATTGACGAGTTATTAATATAAAACGTTTTGGCATCCTTCATAAGTACCTTACACTTTCTGAAACCATTCCCTATTTAAAATGGATTTCCCCAAAAAAGTGTAAACTACTTTTATGCTGATATGAAGGATGCTAACGTTTTAATATGAAACGTTTTAACATGAATTAAGGATGAAAGTGGCAAAGACTGTGGCAGATATTCAACAAGCAGCTCTGACTCCTGATCAAATTATTAAGATAATAATCAGACGCAGGTGGTATATTATTCTTCCTTTTTGTGTATCTCTTACTATTGGTTTGTATATGAGTTTTACTTTGCCCAGGACTTATCAGGCAAAGACTTCAATTCTTGTCCAACCCCAGGAGGTTCCGGGCAGTTATGTCAGATCTATTGTCTCCAC
>JAYEHB010000490.1:0-4737 GCA_034659375.1 Thermodesulfobacteriota bacterium | reverse complement strand
CTATTGATTGAGTTAATTTCATATTGACATTTATATATATTATAATTATCATTTCATAATGATCGGCAACCACAAAAAACAGGGCAACCACAGGGGGTTGCCCCTGCACAAAGTCCTATTTTTGAGAACAGGCGATCTCAAGCACAACACCTTGTGGAACTTCATCTTGGGGAATAAGAACAATTACCGGTGTACCATTGTCATCCACCATCTTTATCTTTGCTTTAAACTTAATATTATCTGCACTTTTTAAAACATAGGCACGGGTTGTTTTGCCAAGGAGAAGTTCATCTATATTCTGTTTTGTTAATTTTCTGGTGTAAATATCTTTCCAGATAACAAATCTACATAAACCTTTTTCCACTGGCCAGTTGGCACATCCGTATCCCTTTTTACCCTCAATTATCCTTCCACCACACAAAGGACAACAGGATTTTCTTTGAGAGGAAACCGGACCTTTGGAAGGAGTTGCTGCAGCTCTTTTTTTTGGGGCAGCTGAATTATCAAAATCAAACACAACTTTCCACAGTTCCTGTTCCTGAACAATTTTAAGAGAAGCTGAAAATCTTTTTTTCTTTTTTGAGATAAATCCTGAGAAAGGCCCTGATTTTCGATATTTCAACAAATTCTGAGCCATTTTAGATGAAATATTTTTACCTGCAATTCTCTTCCAGATAAGAAAATTGCACAGCTTTTGTCTGCCCCCTGTACAGGCGTAAGCTTTTCTGTTTTCACAGACATCCCCCTTACAGGCAGGACATACACCAACCACGGTGCCGAATGCTCCATGAGTTGTGCCGGGCCTTCCAGCAGAGGCACCGGGTCCTCCGGCAGATTCTCCAGCATTTTTTAATGCAGAGAGATCAAAGTCTGCATTTTTTAACTCTTCTACAGAATCAGCTACAAAGCTCTTTATCCGTTGAAGAAAACCAATATCAGCACCTTTGCCAAGGGCAATACTGTTTAAATCCATCTCCCACCTTGCAGTCTCTTCCGGTGATATCAGCACTCCTGAGACAGGATTATTTTTAAGCATTTTCACAAGAAAAGATCCCTTTTCAGTGGCAATAAGATTTTTTCCCTGCCTTACAAGATAATGCCGCAAAATAAGGGTTTCTATAATCTGGGCACGGGTGGACTGGGTTCCTATGCCCACATCTCCCCGAAAGATTTTTTTTATGGCATCTTCTGAAACATATCCCCCTGGATTGGTCATGTCCTTGAGCAGCAATGCATCTGTATATGCAGGTGGAGGCGTGGTCTTTTTCTCCTGGGGCTGAACCTTCTGCCGGTTGGCATTATCACCCTTTGACAGAGGTGGGATATAATCAACTCTCTCCCTGCTGCCATCGTTTATCTGATATACTTTTCTCCACCCCTGTTCAAGTATTACTCTTCCATTTGTTTGAAAAGTTTCAGATGCAAAGCTGGTTACAACCTTTGTATTTTCAAAAAAACAGTCTCTGTGAAACACTGCTGCAAACCTTCTTACTATAAGGTCAAACAACTTTTTTTCCTGGGCCGTGGCATTTTCAGGGATGGGCTTAAAAGGAATCAAGGCGTGGTGATCAGTTAATCTTGCATCATTAAAGACCCTCTTGTTTGCAAGGGAGATGCGTTGAGGGTCAACCTCCTTAAAAACAGCATAATACTCTGGTGAAAGTTTTTTAATAATACCTTTTACAAGGTCCAGGCTTTTTGTACCAAGAACTCTGGAATCTGTCCTTGGGTAGGAGAGACATTTTTTATCCTGGTAAAGAGACTGGGCAATACTCAGTGTCTTTGTTGCAGGAAGCCCAAACCTTTTATTTGCCTCCTGCTGCAAATCTGTCAGGGAAAACAACAGAGGCGGCGGTTCTTTTTTTTTCTCTTTTTTTACGCTGAGCACCGACCCCATGGACTCTTTATTAAGTTTGTTTACAAGTTTTTCCAACTCTTCCCGGCTTGAAATCCTGGTTTTCTTATCTTTAAACCACGAACCTGCCCATTCTCCCTTTTCATTTGAAAAAAAGACTTTAATGATAAAATAAGTTTCAGGCTTAAAATTATCACGCTGATTTTTGCGGTTCACCAAAAGAGCCAGAACAGCAGTCTGAACCCTTCCAACAGAAAAAAGATCTTTCAAACGAATGGTAAGTATCCTTGTGCAGTTCATGCCCACAAGCCAGTCTGCCACCTGGCGGTAGTATCCGGCCCGCCATAAACGATCATAATCAGTTACAGGTTTCAACTCTTTCATGACCGACCTTACCACATCCGGCACAAGGGCCTGACTTGTCCAGAACCTTAAAATTCTGCTCTTATCGGTAAAACCTGCTTCAAGAAGGATGGTTCTGGCAATAACCTCACCTTCACGGCCTGCATCTGTTGCTATTATCAGATTCTTAAAATCTCTCTTCTTCACAAGAGCCTTAATAACCTTTAACTGTTTTCCGCTTTTTTTAATGGGTTTGTATTTAAAGGTATCAGGAATTATGGGAAGTGTTTCAAGCTGCCATCTCTTTAGATTTTTATTGTAATCATCAGGTTCATAAAGTGTAACAAGATGCCCGCTTGCCCAGGTAATTATGTAATCATTACCTTTAAAACAGCCGTCACCCTTTTTTTTTAGGCCCAGAGCCTTTGCAAAATCTGCAGCCACGGAATATTTTTCTGTTAATATCAGGTCGGTCATAAAGCAGTTATTATCCTGTTGTATAATACCGGATTAATTTTGATTAAATACTTAAGTACCTAAGGGAGTTGGAAAATTAATCCGGTGTTTTTCCTTAAACGATTTTATGGGATTATTTTTGCCCAGGTACTTATCCCCTGGTTTTGCCTTGTTTAGACGATGGATGAGATCTAAATCCTGATCGTGACTGCTTTTTTCCTGATTTATCTTTTATCTTCAAGGATCGAGATTTCGATTTTGGTCCGGAGGGTCTACCGGAACCTGTAGTTTTAGAGATACGGTTTTTTGAACGCTGCTTTGCAGAATTTCTTTTGCCGACCATCTCTTTTAAATCCTTGTCTGCCTTTTTTTCGCTGTCCGGGCTGTCCGGGCGGAAGAGAACAAAATCCGGAACAGCACTGTCTTCTGTATAGCCGTCAACCTTTTCCACAGGGATCTTCTGCTTTAACAATTTTTCAATGGCCTTAAGATGAGCCTTTTCATCGTGGCTCACGAGAGAGACGGCAATACCGCTTACACCCCCACGACCGGTGCGGCCGATGCGGTGGACATAATCCTCGGGAATACCCGGCATATCGTAATTAACCACACGGGTAAGATTGCTGATATCTATCCCCCTGGCAGCCACATCAGTTGCCACGAGAATATGGATATCACCTCTCTTAAACTCTTCAAGGGTACGTGTTCTAAAAGACTGACTCTTGTTACCGTGGAGAGCAGCGGCACTGATCCCCTTTGCGGCAAGTTTCTCAGTAAGTTTGTTTGCTCCGTGTTTTGTCCTGGTAAAAACCAGAATCCGGGTCCAGTTCCCCTTAGTGATCAGATGGATAAGAAGGGCACGTTTATTTGATCTATCCACCAGGTGCACCTTCTGGACAACTGATTCTGCCGCAGTATTATTGGGTGTCACCTCTATATATTCAGGCTCATGCAGCATTTTTCCGGCAAGATTTCGAATATCCAGAGAATATGTGGCAGAAAACAGCATGGTCCTGCGTTTAACGGGAACAAGATCGATTATCTCAGAGATCTCTTCACTGAATCCCAGATCCAGCATTCTGTCTGCTTCGTCAAAAACCAGAAATTCTATTTTTGAAAGATTCAGATACCTCTGGCCGATAAGATCCAGCAGGCGGCCCGGTGTTGCCACAAGAATATCGATCCCACGCCTCAGACGATCGATCTGGGGGTTGATGCGTACCCCGCCGTAGACCACGGTGCATCGAATGGAAACCCTTCTTCCATAGGCCTTGATACTCTCCCCCACCTGAAGTGCCAGTTCCCGGGTGGGGGTCAAAACAAGTGCCCTGGGATGTCGTTTACTGCCCTTCCGGCGACTCAAAATTTCAACCAAAGGGAGTGCAAATGCGTCTGTTTTTCCCGTTCCGGTCTGGGCCCGGGCAAGAACATCCCGTCCTTCAAGAATAACAGGTATGACCCTGGTCTGAATGGGGGTTGGGGCGGTGTAGCCGTTGGCTTCAACGGCTTTAAGTAATTCGACCCTAAGGCCAAGTCCATCAAATGACATATAAAACTCCTGCATATTCTTTCAAATTCCACGCTTCACATACCGGTACAAGCTCAAAAATGGCATCAATCCACTTTAATTATTTTTACAGTATGGCCGATCCAGTTTGGTGGAAGATAAATCCTGCCGCTGTTGCCACTTGACTTTACCTCTTTTTCGATCATCTCTTCGCCATAAACCTCAAATTTGACTTTGGGTCGTACTTCAGATATCGACCCCTTTTTGTTTTTCTCTCTTTTTACCGCACCCATATAATATACCTTTCATAAAATCTCAATTTTATTTTACTATTAGCGTACCTTAAACACCAATGGTTAGTATCATAAATTGAATTTTTAAAACATACATTTCAACAAAACCATAAACTATTTTTGAGCTTGGTTTTAACTTCGCCCACTATTAGTCATTTTACAAAATGACAGATGAAATCTGCTAAAATATCAATGCGTTGATATTAATCTATCTTGATAATTGATAATTGATAATTGATAATTGATAATTCATAATTACCGATATTTTGCCTGGGTACTTAGGG
>JAYEHB010000489.1:0-4750 GCA_034659375.1 Thermodesulfobacteriota bacterium | reverse complement strand
TTCTCTCACATGACGCATTGCGTTATTGAAAACAAAGAAATTTGTTATAAATTATATTTATATCTGAAGATTAACTACTTCAGGGAATTTTTAAAACATAATTAATCAGGAGATTAAAACAATGACAAAAGCTGCAGAGAAAAAAGAAATTGCCAAAGGGAAAACAGTAACTAAGGAAGAAACAGTAACCAAGGGAGGAACAGTAACAATGGAAAAAATGGAAAATAAAGCAAAGACTGAGACTAAAGCAAAGAATGAGACTAAAGCAAAGACTGAGATTAAAGCAAAGACTGAGACTGAAGCAAAGACTGAGACTAAAGCAAAACCTGAGTCTAAATTTTATGTTGTAAAAACTGTTGAAGAACGTAGAGAAAAGCTTAAAAATAAGGTCAGCGGTTACAATAAAAAATATATAAAAACTCCTGTTAAAACCAGTCGTGAATTTGTTAGTGAACTTAAAGGTGATCCTCTTAAAGCAATTGATGATCTGATTGATGACAGCATTGAAGTTATCAGAAATTTTAAAACTGATTCACGTAAAAAATATGACGGCGTTATTTCCGACAGTAAGACTTTTGCTAAAAAAGTATCAAAAAGTCCGTTCAAAGTAATTGGTGGTATTGTCAACGATACAAAAAAAGATACTGAGAAACGATTTAACGGTTATAAAGAAAATGGCAAAAAAGTTTGGACAGGCATTGGCAAAGATGCTGATTTGGTATTTGACAATTTTTTTGATACAGGGAAAAAAGTTTTTGATAAAATTCCAATGAAAAACGCAGTTGAAAAAAGAGTAAAAAGTACATTCAGCTCTTTTCATTCCACATTGAATCTGCCCAGCAAAAAAGAAGTGGAAGAACTGACAAAAGGTATTGAAAGAATAGGCAGACAAGTAGATATGTTGGAAAAATAGACCTTTGCTGATTTTGATATAATTTTGCAAAAATACGCTTTAAAGCCGAACGTCCTTAAATTCCAATTATCAAAGTGCTGACACAGGGCAGGGTGGCTGTCTCTCATGAACATTAAAGACCAAAGGGGAACAGAAATGAGGGGCAGCCATTTTTACAGGAAAAAATTGACTCCATGCATCTAATAAAAAAATATGCAAATCGCAAATTGTACAATACGACTGAAAAAAAATATATCACCAAAAATTATCTTTCCGACCTGATTAAATCAGGTGAAGATGTCATTATCATTGATAATGAAACTGGTGAAGATTTAACTGCGTCCATTGTTTCCAGTCTTATAGCCGTTAAAAATGGAAAACAGGATAAAGATGTCTCCACAAGTCTTATGTTTCAGTTGCTGAGAAAAGGGAGTGGAGCATTAACCGATTACACAAAAAAATATGTTTCTCTCTGGCAAAACGCTTTTACTATGCGTGAAGATGAGATAGATGGACTGGTAAAAAAACTTGTTAAAAACAAAGAAATTTCCCAAACTGAAGGGAACAGATTTAAAAAAGAAATAACAGGATTTACAAATTCTCTAAAAGAATGGATCTCTAAAACCATTGATAAGCGGGTTAATGAAATTTTAGAAGCCATGAACCTCGCTAAAAAAAGTCAATTTGATCAACTGAATTCAAGAATTACCGAGTTGGAACAAAAATTGACAAAATTTGAAAAGAATGAAAAGAATAAAAAAAATGAAAAAAATTGAAACTATGTTAAGACATGTTAAGGCATATCAATAACAAGTGAACAGTTTTAAAAGCAAATTAACATTGAAAAAGAACTATTCTATACAGAGGAGGAGTATTAATAATATTATGGAAAACGATTTATCACAAACTGATGACACCTTTGCTCTATTAAAACTGACTCTGCAAAAATTTCAATCGGAAAGAATAAATAAGACCTATGAAGATATTAAAAGTGATCCTGAATATTCAAGAATGGGAAATTTTTTCTTTGAAAAGCTATACAGTCCAAAGGATTTTGCTTTCCGTGATGCCAGCATAAAAAAACTTCATAAAGCTCTTAAAGGAAAAGTATATTCAGGCATGATATCAGCAGTAAGCAAAGTAATTGAACTGCATGAAATCAGTGACAGGCTTGATAATTTAATGGTCCTTAAGATGATGGAATTTGAAGTTGGCCAGGATATGAATATGGAAGAATATCAAAAAGTTTACAGAAGCCTTGATAATTATGATCAGCGGATATATCAAATTAATCTTGGTGCTGAAGTAACTAAAATTTTTTATAAATTAAGCAAAAAATGGATTGTGGCAATTTCTCTTAATACTGTAAAAAAAGCTGCATTCTTTTTTAAGATAAGAGAGATAATTGATTTTATTTATGAAGGTTATACGGCATTTAAAACCATAAAAAATATTGATTTTTTTCACGATACCATTATGGCACGTGAACTTGCCTGGCATAATGAAATCTGGTTTGCGGAAGATGTAGAAGATACAAAAACAGCAAATTAAACATTTTGAGGAGCCATGAAAAAAGCATTAATTCTATCCGGCGGAGGAGCAAGAGGTGCATTTCAGATAGGTGTATGGAAATACCTTAAGGAAAAAAACTGGATTCCTGATATAATATGCGGAACATCTATTGGTGCGATTAATGCCGCAGGTATTGGATCAGGTTTGGGTATTAAAGAACTGTCAGAAATCTGGACAACACATAATCGCAGAAAAATGTACAAAATCAGGCTGATACCATTTCTTGCGCATCTTTTAATCAGACAAAATTTTACTCCGATCCTTGATACTGCCCCCACGAAAGCCCTGCTGAACAAATATCTTGATTTCAATGCCCTGAAAACAAGTAAGATTGAAGTAATTATTTCAGCAGTTAACATATTGACAGCAAGACCGGAATTTTTTAATAACAATGAGATAAAACTTGAACATCTTATAGCGTCCAGTGCCATGCCGATAATCTTTCCCTGGCAGTATATTAACGGGCAGCCCTACTGGGATGGTGGAGTAATGGTAAACACTCCGTTATTTCCTGCTCTGGCACAGGATGTGGATGAAATTATTGTTGTTATGCTGTCTCCTGTTGGCAATGTGCAGCAATCGGAACCTGATACTGTTATTAATGCAGGAGAACATGTTTTTGAACATTTTCTTTCAGGTTCCTATCAGACAACCATGTTATCCAATGGATTGCATGAGCATAACAAAATAGATTTAAATGCTCATACAACCCAGTACCTGAATATAAAGAACAGATCTTCCAAAATTCCAAAAATAATCACAATAGCCCCTTCACGTATGCAGGGATTTAAATCATTATTGAATTTTTCTTTAAAGCAGGCAAAAAATTTAATTGACGAAGGTTATAGAAAAGCTCAATACCAATGTAATAATTATATTTAATGTAGCAGCCATATTAATAAGGAGAAACCATGCTTCCTGAATTTTTTGAATTTACACTTCCAACAAAACTGATTTATGGTATTGGCATTCTTGGAAATATTGCCGAAACTGTCAATCGCTTTGGAAAGCGAAATGCCATGCTTGTCACTGACAAGATACTGGTTGAAGCAGGACCTGTTGACAAGGTCAAAAAAGGATTCCAGAATACAGGAATCAATATTAAATGTGTTTTTGATGAAGTTCCGCCAAATTCCACAATAACTGCGGTTCAGGATTGTGCTGCTCTTGGAATTGAAAATAAATGTGACATGATTATTGCCGTTGGCGGAGGAAGTGTTATTGACACGGCAAAAGTTGCCAACTTAATAATAACAAAAGGTGGAAAAGTTGAAGATCACATGGGAGCCTATCTTCTTGAAAGCAATGAAAAACTTTTGCCCTCAATAGTGATCCCCACCACAGCAGGTACCGGTTCTGAAGTTACAAAAGTTGCAGTAATAGCCGATCCTGACAATGATGTGAAACTCCCTTTTACTGAAGAACAGTTTTTGCCGGAACTTGCCATACTTGATCCTGAAGTAACAGTCAGTATGCCTGCCAAGCTTACGGCATGTACAGGAATGGATGCACTGGTACATGCAATTGAGGCCTATGTTGACAAAGAATGTTCTCCAGCTTCCGATGCCCTTGCTCTACATGCAATACAGTTGATATCTGACAATATTCTACAGGCATGTAACAAACCTGAAGACCTTGAAGCACGCGGGGCAATGCTTGTTGGGAGTTTTCTTGCAGGAGTAGCTTTTTCCCATTCCATGGTGGGAATGGTTCACGGGATATCCCATGCCCTTGGAGGTGTTTATCATATTCCCCACGGACTGGCAAACATGCTGATTCTACCGGAAGTAATGGAGTATAATCTTGAATCAAGAGTTAACAGATTTGCCCAGATTGCCATGACTCTGGGAGTCTCTTTTCCCCAGATAATAAATGAGAGTCAAAGTCTGATAAAAACGGGTAAATTTGATTTGATTTCAAAAATGGTACAAAAAACCGATTTTGATACTTTAAAGGATTTTGTTGATACAAGCTCACATTCCATACGTGATTTTGCAGTCAAAAAACTGGAAAATTTAAGTTTTGTTGATGACTGGATAAAAAAACAGACAGCCCTGGCAGGTATTGAAAAAATCAGAATCATGAATCGCCAGCTGGCATATTTGACAAACGTTCCACTTAATCTAAAAGATGCCGGAATAGAGGATGATCTTGCAAAGCTTGAGCTGCTTGCAGATACAGCAATGCAGGACGGGTCAATGCTCTATAATCCTGTTGAACCCCAGCGTAAAGATGTCATAAAAATTATTCAAAAAGTATATCACGCAAAAACAAAACCTCTTAAAG
>JAYEHB010000488.1:0-4772 GCA_034659375.1 Thermodesulfobacteriota bacterium | reverse complement strand
TGGATATCAGAAAATCTAACTTTTACTGATCTTCCAGATAAAATAGAACTATTTAAAAATAAATTTAAATTCCGAGAGCTGACACAATCATTATTTTCTGGATTCTATTTTAAGAAAGTTCATGTAGAAGATCTGGATAAAATTGAGTTCAGCGAATTACCCCTGCCGTTTATTATTAAACCCACTGTTGGATTTTTCAGCATGGGAGTTTACAAGGTTTCTGATTCAAAAGAATGGCTTACGACTATTGATCTGATTAAAACAGAAATGGAGCAGATAAAAGATCTATACCCTGCAGAAGTATTGGATGCAAGTTCATTTATTATAGAGCAGTGTATTGAAGGAGATGAATTTGCCGTTGATGCATATTTCAATGAACTTGGCGAACCGGTTATTCTCAGCATACTGCATCATACATTTTCCTCTGATACGGATGTCAGTGACAGGGTTTATACTACATCCAAAAATATTATTGAAAAAAATATAGAGGAATTTACAGAGTTTGTAAGAAAAATAGGACAATTAGCAGTTGTAAAAAACTTTCCTGTACATATTGAGCTAAGGAAAAATAAGAATGGAAATATTTTACCTATAGAAGTTAATCCTATGCGGTTTGGAGGATGGTGTACCACTGCGGATATAACCTTCCAGGCATTTGGATTTAATCCATATTTATACTATTACAAGCAAAAAAAACCGAATTGGTTTGAACTTCTTAAAGGGAAAGAGAAAAAACTTTATAGTATTATTGTATTAGACAACTCTACAGGACTCGATGCAGATAGGATAGTATCATTTAATTATGAAAAACTGCTTAATGCCTTTGAAAAACCTATGGAGCTCAGAAAAATTGATTTTCAAAGATATCCCGTTTTCGGCTTCCTTTTTACAGAGACAAGAGAAGATAATTTTGATGAGCTTAAAAGAGTACTGGATTCTGATTTAACGGAATTTATCAGGATGAAATAGAAAAATCCTGAGGTCAAATCAGTTCTTGGGAGTTCTTGTGGTCAAATCTTTAAACTTGACAAATCAATCGTTTTAGAAAAAAATGTCAAGATTAAAGATTTGATCCCTCTTGTCCGCACCCTTAAGAACGTGTGCCGTACCCGGCACACAACATAGTGCTTAAGATTGACAGGGGGATACTGAGCCGATTTGAAATTTATCGACTTTAACATAAATTTTAACTAAGCAGGGTTTGTCGGCTTAAAGCCCCCCGGCAACTTAGCTTTACGTTCGAATAAAAAAATATGGAACTATTTGAAGAATTTTCCCAACTTGTATCTGAGTTCAAAAAAGAAAGAATAGAATATGCTTTGTGTGGAGGATTGGCCATGGCTGTTTATGCTTTCCCCAGAGCCACTTTAGACATTGACATTTTGATAGAGCCTGAGACCTTAGAGAAAACAAAAACAGTAGCAAAAAGACTTGGCTTCACATTTGATGCCGGTTTGATGAAGTTCAGCGGTGGAGCTGTTCAGATTTACAGATTAACAAAAATCTCATCTGAAACAAACGAACCCTTAATGTTAGAGATGTTGTTGCTGACACCTGAATTAAAGGATGTTTGGGAGTCAAAAAAGATACTGACTTGGGATGAAGGAAATCTGCCTATTGTATCCCCAAAGGGATTGATTAAACTCAAGTCAATGAGACTAAGTGGTCAAGATCAGGATGATATAAAAAATCTGGAGAGTATAACAGATGAAGATTGATATGAATCCGCATTCCATCACCATGCGAATTAAAAAAACGAGTGAACTTAGACGTTTGTGTATTGCACTTGGAGGTGAAAGATTGAAAGAAAAACTGCATAAAAATCAAATTCGAACAAATGTATCAAGGGGACGGCATAAGCCCGCCGATCGATAAATCAAGGGGTCAAGTCTGCTCTTGACTCTTTCTGTATTTTAATTGGTCAAGGTTTTTGGGGTCAAGAAAGGTTCTTGGGGTCAGTCCTTGGGGTCAGTTCTTGCAAATCTTTAAACTTGACAAATCGGTCGTTTTAGAAAGAAATGTCAAGATTAAAAATTTGATCCCTCTTGTCTTGTACACTTTTTTGGGGAAATCCCCTTTAAATAAGGAATGGTTTCAGAAAGTGTAAGGTACTTATGAAGGATGCCCATTTTTGGATGTCAAACCCTGATTTATTTGACTTCATTTATAATTTAAAAGTTGCAAAATATATGCTCAGGTGGTATTCTATTCAAATTTAGGGGTAAACGTCGTTTAATCTCAAAAATCAAATTTTGAGCATTAATAAAAACAGTAGGTTATAATAATATTCATTGATATCATAAAATTTTACCCCAGAATTTGAATAGGATACCTCAGGTGTTTATTTGCAAATCTGAAACCGTAAATAGTAAATGATATTCGTGAATATTACTGAATTTTTTAAGGAAAATAAATGAAGCCCTTTTACACTGAATTCTATGAGCTGGCTGAGGCTGAAACAAGATATTTTGTAACAAAAGGAGATCCTGAATTACCTGATGGAAGTTATGGATTTGTTGAATTATTCTGTGAAAAGCCAAATTGTGATTGCCACCGAGTTTCTATCAGTGTTTTTTGTGATACTGGCCCTGATAAGATTTTAGCAACTCTTGGTTATGGTTGGAAAAATGAACAATTTTATGAAAAATTTTTAGGAGGTAGTGATTTTTTTTTAAAACAGGATAGTTTTAAAGGGCCTTACCTTGATCCATTGCATCCTCAATCTGAGTATTCTCAGAAGCTTCTTTTAATATTCAAATCTATGGTTAAAGACAAAGATTATGAAGCTCGTCTGGAGAGACATTATTTATTGTTCAAAGAGGCTATTTCAAAAAAACA
Organism: Thermodesulfobacteriota bacterium; assembly: GCA_034659375.1. Taxonomy (GTDB): domain Bacteria; phylum Desulfobacterota; class Desulfobacteria; order Desulfobacterales; family Desulfobacteraceae; genus DATFJZ01. The sequence continues at coordinate 1,934 of JAYEHB010000488.1, read as the reverse complement.
GCCTCAATCACAAACGAATAAAAAAAGATTGTCAAAAGTAGATAAAATAATATCTTTTTTCAAATCAATACGACAAAACTAATTATTTATAGTGCAGTTCTTGGGGTCAAATCTTTAAACTTGACAAATCGGTCGTTTTAGAAAGAAATGTCAAGATTAAAGATTTGACCCCTCTTGTCCACAAAAATAAGAGTTGTTTTTTTAAATGGTATTCACCAGACAGGGAGAAGTACGTTCAAAAAACCGTATTTAAAAAAAATACCAAGCTGTCATATCATAAATTAAACCGGAATTTATTAAAACAGCCCATGCTTGACAAATATCTTCATATTCTGCTTTTTATTTCTACAACAGACATCAAACCATCCTTGCATATTTTAAAAAACCATGATATTAAACCCGTAGTACATAGCAGGAAAACAGGCTGTGGGCAATCCCCCGCGGCATTGTTCAACAGCATTTTATCAATAATCCCGATCGCAGAACCAGCCTTTAACGTTTTCTGAAGTGGTGGGATAAATGAATTGCTATCTTTTTTTGAGAGGGACTATTGATAAAACGCTATTAGTTGTGTGCTGCAAAAATATAGTCAGCAACGGAGAATAAATGACACAGTTTAAAAATAAAGCCAATCTGATATGGGACGCAGCAGATTTATTGCGTGGTGATTATAAGCAGTCAGACTATGGCAAGGTCATTCTTCCCATGACCGTATTACGCCGCCTGGATTGTGTTCTGGCACCGAACAAACAAAAAGTACTGAACTACCTTCCAAAGGTTAAAAAATTCTCCGATAGTGCTAAAGACCTCACCTTAAACAAAAAAGCTAAAGCGAATTTCCATAACCGCAGCCAGTTTGATTTTGCCAAACTGGTTGCCGATCCAAACCATATCGCTGCGAACCTCCGCAACCATATCAACGGCTATTCCGCTTCCGCCCGTGAGATTATCGAATACTTCAATTTTGATGATCAGATTGAGCGTATGGACGAACCTAAGGCGGATATCCTCTTTCAAGTGGTCAAAAAGTTTGCCGAAATTGATCTTGCCGACATGGATACCATGCAAATGGGCTATGTGTTTGAAGATTTGATCCGGCGTTTTGCGGAGCAATCCAATGAAACCGCAGGAGAACACTTCACCCCGAGAGAAGTGATCAAGCTGATGGTCAATGTGCTGTTCAATGGTGACAATCAAGCTTTGACCCAGGCAGGTATAGTAAAAACCCTGTACGATCCCGCCTGTGGTACGGGAGGAATGCTCTCCATTGGTGAACAGCACCTGAAAGATTTTAACCCCAATGCCAAGCTGGAAGTATTCGGCCAGGAGATCAACCCGGAATCCTACGCGATTTGCAAATCCGACATGCTCATCAAGGGGCAGAATCCCACCAACATCAAGTTTGGCAACACTTTTACCGTGGATGGTTTACGGGAAGAAAGATTTGATTACATGCTCTCCAATCCGCCCTTTGGTGTTGACTGGAAAAAGGCAGCTAAAATCATCAAGGATGAACACCAGAACCTGGGTTTTGCCGGTCGTTTTGGTGCGGGACTGCCGCGCATCAATGACGGTTCATTGCTGTTTTTGCAGCATATGATTTCCAAGATGAAACCGGCGGAAGACGGCGGAAGCCGTATCGGTATTGTCTTTAACGGCTCGCCGCTGTTTACCGGCCAGGCAGGAAATGGCGAGAGTAATATACGCCAGTGGATCATCGAAAATGACTGGCTGGAAGCAATTATTGCTATGCCGGATCAGCTTTTTTATAACACCGGTATCTCAACCTATATCTGGATACTTAATAAGGTCTAATTTAATTACTAGTGCGCCAAGAAAAGCTTGGTGCTTCTTGCAGGGTGAAAGTCCCTGTCGGGCAAGGTTTAGCCAACCACCCGTATCGAGTGTTGCGTGATTGGGAAGGATAGACATAC
>JAYEHB010000487.1:0-4789 GCA_034659375.1 Thermodesulfobacteriota bacterium | reverse complement strand
ACTAATGCCAGAAGCAGACACCATATACATGTTTGTTGTTTTTTCATTGCATTCTCCTTATAGTTTGAGTGTAACCAAAATGGTGCATAAAACCAAATTTTAAAAAAGCTAACCATTGATGCCAGTAGGGGCGAACGGCCCTACAATTTCCACAATTCCATGAAAATGATTGCACTACTGGTTGCCACCATAATCGTGTACTCTTCCTTCACTATGCCAGACAAGGCTCGAATGTTTGCCGGCTGATCGTCAACAATGAGTATGCTTGTCTTTTTGCGAAGAGCGTTAATAGCTGAGTGAAAATCGCTCGAACTTATCCATGATGAAGAAAAAACAAAAGGACCGATAGCAATGAATAGCATTGCAACAATGACATACTGAATAGTCCTGTTCCAATGTAAACTATTTGATGGTTTTTCTGAATTGTATATCATTTTTTAGCTCCAAGTCTGTTTATAAAATATGAAAAAAATAACCTGTTAGATCTCAACGTGTTTTCACCCCAAAACTGAGTTTATCGTTTCCTTCAACTGGGACATCTCAAAAGGCTTGCCCAGGACTTCTTTAAACCCATATTGGCGGCAATTCGCCATAACCGGATCATTTGAATAACCGCTTGAGACGATAGCCCTGGCATCCGGGTTAATTTTCAGTATTTCCTTTATGGCGTCTTTGCCTCCCATGCCGCCGGGGATGGTTAAATCCATGATGATGACATCCACGGGATGATCGCTATGGAAACGTTCCCTGAATATGGTGATGGCTTCCTCTCCGTCTTTGGCCTGTAAGACTTCATGGCCGAAACGGGAAAGCATCTCTTTGGCTACATCCTGAATCATCTGTTCATCATCCATGACCAGTATAGTGCCTTTCACGGTTTTTGCTGGTTTTTGTGCTTCTTCTCCTGGATCACTGGATATTTGTTCAGCGGAAGCAGGCAGATATATGGTAAAAATTGTGCCTTTGCCTGATTTCGACCGCACAAAAATATGGCCGTCATGTTTGTTGATGATGGAGTGGGTCACTGCCAGACCGAGGCCGCTTCCCTCCTGCCTGGTGGAAAAATAGGGGTCAAAGATTTTATCAAGATATTTTTCCGGGATGCCGCAGCCATTATCGGCAATGGTTATTTTTATGTGTTTTTCTCCCGGCAGGTTCAGGCCTGTTTCCCTTGTGCTATCCGCAATATTCACGCAGGAAATATTGATTTCACCGCCTTCCGGCATGGCGTGGCAGGCGTTGATCACCAGATTTTGGATGACCTGACTCATTTGCCCTGTGTCAATATCCACCAGCCATAGATCTTCCGGGATAGCGTAACGGCACCTGACATTACTGCCATGAATAACAAAATCCGCTGAATCGGTGATAACCTGTGTGATGGAGGCAGTTTCTCTGACCGGGTCGCCGCCTTTGGAAAAGGTAAGAAGCTGCTGGGTCAAATCCTTTGCCCGTATAGAAGCCTTTTCCGCTTTCTTTAGGAGTGGATGTGCTTTATTCTTTTTCTCAATATATATCTCTGCCAGGTTTATATTGCCGAGGATGGCAGCAAGGATATTGTTAAAATCATGGGCAATGCCCCCGGCAAGCACGCCTACCGATTCCAGCTTTTCGATTTTTAATAACTCCTCTTCTCTCTTTTTCTCCTGGGTCACATCACGGAAGACCAGAACCACGCCGATGATTTTTCCTTGTGAATCAAGAATCGGGGCACCGCTGTCAGCAATGCTGTGCCGGGTTCCGTCTCTGGCGATCAAGGCGGTATGATTTGCCAAATTGATAATTTTACCGGAATCCAGCACCTTGTTCACCGGGTTTTCACAGGTCAGGCCGGTTTTTTCGTTGATGATATGGAAGACTTCGGATAAAGGCTGACCGGAAGCCTCCTGCTGGTTCCAGCCGGTCAGTTGTTCCGCGACATTATTGATGAAGGAGACCCGGCCTTCGCTATCGGTGGTGATGACCCCGTCACCGATACTGCGCAGGGTGATGAAGAGCTTTTCCCGCTCATTGTGCAGTTGTTGTTCCGCCTGTTTGCGAGAAGTGATATCAATCGATACCCCAATAGTAGCAACCAGATTCCCGTGCCCATCAAAAACAGGATGGGTATCAAACAGGGCGGGGAACTCTTCTCCGTTTTTCCTTATCAGCATAGATTCCCCGGAAAATCCCTTCTTGTTCTTTCTCATACTTTCAATTACTTCCGGGAATCTTTCCACACCCTCTTTTTTGTGCAGGATGGAAACCGGACTGCCGAGGACATCCCCGGCACTGTACCCAAAGATATGTTCGGCACCCGGACTAAAAACAAGAATCCTGCTCTCTTTCCCCTGGCAATCCGTCTTGACAAAAGCAACATTATTAGCAGCTTCATAAATGGAGAACATTTCCTCTTCGCTTTTGATCAAGTCTTCTTCCCGCTTTTTGATGGCCGACTGCATTTCCAGGAACCGATTCTGCAACATAGAAAGTTCGGCAAAATTCCCGGAGTCGGCATTAGATACTTTATTTTCCGGGATCGCCCGAACATTTTCACCGTGCTTCAACTCTTCAATAGCGGAAGTAAAAGCGGCCAGGGGAGTTACAACCTGCACTTGCAGTTTGCGATCGAATATAAAGGTCACCAAACCGAGAAAAGCCAGTAGTGCCGCCAAAAACGACACTGCAAGCAAAAGGGCAGGGGCAAAAAGGGTGAACAGATCCTGCTGTAAAGGAAGGGATGATCCCAGAAAATCCTTGTTTGCCAAAGTTAGTGCCGGCTCAGGAAAATGACGGGTGAAATGCTGCAAATACCAGTGGCAATTTTTTAGATAATCCTGGACATGGTTTCCCACTGTCCTGGTATAAAATTTTTGATCCTGTTCCAGATTGTTTATATTCAAGCAGAACCAAACAAAAAATCCGCAAACCAATGCCGCCAGCAGGGGAAGCAAGAGCCATTTGACCAGGAAGCCGTGTACAATTTGGGAGAGACGTTTTTCATGCATAAATAATATTTCCTTTGTACAATTGCATTTCTGGCATCCTTCATATGACACCCAAAGTACTTTACAGTTTTTTTTGGGAAGACACCTTTAAATAGGGGATGCCCTCAAAAAGTGTAATGATGTTCTTGGTTTCTACGTTCCAGAATTCATTTTTTGACCTCCTTGAGTTTGTAAGCATTCACGGGGACAAGCCGAGTGTGTCTTTCAAATAATTTTACCTCTTCCTGCCAAAGGCTTAATTTAACAAGTAGATGTGTTGTTTCTATATATCATTCAGGGTATTAATAAGGGAGTTACAAACAATAATAATACCCATTTATCGTTAAAAGTGCGGAAGATTACTAAATATCGAACTTGCATACGGGTAATTTATATTCTTGTAGCTCCCTAAGTTTCCATTGATAATCTGGTAAAGCATTTGGAAAAAATTAATCAGGTTACTCTTACCGGCACCGTTTCCACCAATAATTACATTAAGGTTGTTTAGTTCAAAATCTTCCAAATCCTCAATGGATTTAAACCCTTTTATGGTTAGTTTATCGAGAGAACTCATGCCTCACCTCCGGTATCCCACATTCTCTTATGAAACTCTTTTTCCATAAGCATGACTTGCCAGCTTTTCCCCATCCTTTTTAAAATTGAAAAGGTCCGTTGACATAAATGGTATCAATGGTTTACATTAAAAAAAAATGAATTTAAAATAATTAAGTGCATATCTACCTCTTTTTTGCAGCCATTATGGCAAGAGCATTTACAATACTTGCGACAATATTTGAACCGCCTTTTCTGCCTTTATTGGATATATGGGGAGAGTCAAGCTCCATTAGGGCATCTTTTGATTCCGCAGCATTTACAAAACCCACAGGAAGACCTATTATTAATGCAGGTTTAACTTTTTTGCTCTTTACAAGCTCCATTAAACGTAAAAGAGCAGTGGGTGCATTGCCTATTACAAATATTGACTCTTCTTCCATTTCACAAGCTTTATCAACGGCAGCCACAGCCCTTGTAATACCTTCGGCCGCAGCTCTTTTTACCACATCCTTGTCAGAAATAAAACAATGGACATCTCCTCCAAAGGCTGATATTTCTCCTTTTCTTATGCCGGATTTTGCCATGTTGGTATCTGTTACTATTCTGCACCCGTTTCTAATGGCATCAATCCCTGCAGATATCGCTTGATCATGGAATTTTACACTTTTAATATATTCAAAATCAGCTGACGTATGGATCATTCTCTGGACAATTTTCCACTGTTCAGGCTGAAAACCATGATCTCCTGCTTCGCTGTCAATTATGCTGAAACTAAGACTCTCTATCTCTTCTGGTTTCATACGGTCTCTCTCCTTAATTTATAGGCAATAGGCACTCCAAATTTATCAATAATGTTTTTCAAATAAAGTCGAAAATTTGATCCCCACGCAGTTAGGTAAATTTTTATTTATCAATGCACACTTTATTACCAGCTATCTCTGGTTAAAAACATCTAAACTTTTAAAGCTATTAAACTTTCAATTTTAGAGCTTACGAAAAGCACTTATTTGCCATAATAATATCAACTGTTTATCGTCAATATAAAATCACTGCTCTATTATTCACCTCTTAAATACCTTAAATTTGCTGAAAAAGCAAAATTAATTATTAAATACAGACAAATCCAATTAACTACACCGATTGTTAAGATGTAAATATTGTAACGCCTATTCCCAATTAATGACAAAATACTGTAACGGCATGTTTGAGAGAACCCCGCCGCTATACCCAGCAAAATAAAAATTAAATAATACCCAGCTTACCCCGCC
>JAYEHB010000486.1:0-4794 GCA_034659375.1 Thermodesulfobacteriota bacterium | reverse complement strand
CATCCTTGTCGTTAATACTCAATTTTTTGACCTTGATTTGACCGGTCAAAGTGTTAATACCATAAAATAATTATTTATAATTACTTATATCATGGTGAGCAAAAAAATGTAAAATATCATGGTGAGCAAAAAATGTAAATTTTGACAAACCATGAAAATGTATGGGTGGTCTGGCAACAGTTACTGATAACCAATAACTTAGAGAGGCGGGAAAAAATCCTGCACAAAATTTGGATAATTATTTTATTCCAACTCCCTTAGGCAACAATGATAGGCAAATATGATAGGCAAATATGATGATTAAAAAAAATGATAAGCCGGCTGTCTGTTATGAACAGCTCCGCCCTGTTTTAAAAACCGTGATTCAGATTTTGGCTGTTCAGGTGTTTGAGTTAAGGCAGAAAGGTATTATTTACTCTCTCAACTCACTGGGATTCAGGGATGATAACGATATGCCCTTTGTGCAGTCAACCTTTCAGCCTCTTTTAAAGGAACTTGAAAACCAGGGTTTTATCATTAAAAATCCAAATGGGGTAACCTGTCCTGAATCTTTATGGCTGAAAGCAATTCAGGATACGGTAATGGCAGATCGATTCAACAAAATTTCCAAGATTGTTCTGGAGGCCAAAGAATTTAAATATAGTTACAGGGGGTTTTTTTTCGAGAGTATTAAGGAATTTTACAGGGCAGTTCAGATAGCTGTTTACGGCAATGCAAAATATGCTGATATTGATGATGTATATAATTCAGGCTGGGATAATTTTCCCATGGAATTTCAAAAAAGCCCTCCCTTTCTCATACTTTTTAATCGTCCTTTTCAACCACAGCTCTTTAATTGTCTTAAATTCTCCATGAGATTAAAAGTTCTGGGGTATCTTCTGGATGAGGCACAGAAGAGTCTGACACCTGCTGTTGATGCAATTGACTATTGTGTGCAGTTGTTGTCAAAAAAACCAGGGCTTATTGAAAACCATACAGTAATGGATTCTCTTTTGTTAAGCGGGAATTTTTCTGAGCATCAAAAATTTGTGGACCGGTTTATTGATTCCGCATCTGGTGCATCCAGGAAAGCAATGGTTCAGGTTCTCTGCAACAATAATGAAGATGCTTTGATTTATTTTAAGGATGCTTTAAAGACCCGGAAAGAAATGAGCCGCAAACAAAAAAAAATCTTACCGGGATATGAAGGTCTGTTTTTTTTGTTTGCCCTTATAAAAAGTAAAAAAAAAGAAGACCACAGGGCTGCAATAAATTATATTAAAAAAGATGCAGAAACAGATTCAAACCCTTATCTGCCTGTTATAAATGCCATGAAATTCATATTTTATGAGAAACTTGATATTGAATTTTTGCCGTTGCATTTTATTTGCGGTGCCCTTAAATTGTACATTAACAGAGACAATGATGTTCTCGCTTTTTTCAGCATCCTTGTCATAACATGGATAGATAAAAAACAAGCTGAATCCCATATTGCAATGCTGGAAAATCTCAAAAAAAAGACAGAAGCATGCGGCTATTTATGGATGGAAGCTGAAATATGTGCAATGCTTGCTGAACTTGGCAAAGATGTTACAATCAATAAAAACCGTTCCACCAGGATTCATAAAGAGTGTGGTACAACAACCCTGACTGCAATGGTTAAACCCTCCCCTAAATGGGAACAAAATCTTAAATCACTTATTAATATAGGAGAAAACTCCAGCAAAGAGTCAAAAATCAGGACAGATTCCAAAAGACAGCGTCTTATCTGGTTTTTACATCACAATGAAAAATATAATACCTGCTACATTGCCCCCCGGCTTCAAACAATGTCAAAAAAAGGTGTCTGGACAAAGGGGAGAGCCGTGGCTTTAAAAAATCTTTATCAGAATTACCATACCATGGAGGGTCTTACTGATCAGGATCGACAGGTGTGCAGTACCATTATGGAAGAATCTTTTCAACGCGGATACCACAGTTATTATTACAATATTGACTACAGCTTTGATAAAGAGAAAGCATTACCTGCCCTTGCAGGTCATCCCCTTATCTTTCTTGAAAATTGTTTGGAAAGTCCTGTAGAACTTGTCATGGGAGAGCCTGAAGTCAGTTTTCGCATGAACAGGAAAAAAATTAATATCCAAATGCATCCCATGCCGGAAAGAGAAACAGATGGACTATTGGTGGTCAGGGAAACGCCCTCCCGCTTTAAGCTTGTTAATTTTTCTTCTGAACACTTAAAAATTGCTGCAATTTTAAGTAAAAAAGGACTGACCCTGCCTGAAAAAGCAGAAAAAATGGCAGGAAAAGCAATTGCATCTCTTTCATCACTTGTAAATATCAATTCAGATCTTGCTGCTGCAAAAGATAAACATGTCAGGGAGATAAAGGCGGATGCCACTCCCCATGTCCATGTAATGCCATGGCAGGAAGGTATCAAGATTGAATTTTTCATAAGACCTTTTATTGACACGGGCTCATATTTTAGACCCGGCCGTGGAGGAATCAATGTCTTTGCCGATGTAAAGGGGAAAAAACTCCAGGCCATACGCAATTTAAGCCTTGAAAAAAAGTTATCCAATTCTGTGATTGCTGATTGCCCCAGTCTGGATCTCCTTGAAGAAGTGGGCGGACAATGGCTGGTGGGAGATACTCAAGAGGCTCTTGAGCTTCTTTTTGAGCTGAAAGATTCCAGGGAAGAGAAGGTAATGGAATGGCCCCAGGGAGAGACCATCAAGGTAAGATCTGAAGTCTCATTCAATGATTTCACGTTAAATGTTCAAAAAGATCGGGAATGGTTCAAGGCCACGGGCACATTAAAAATTGACGAGAACCTCTCCCTTGATCTGGCAAAATTAATGGAACTTCTGGATAAGCCGTCAGGCCGGTTCATCACCATGGATGACGGCACCTTTCTTGCAATTACCCATTCCCTGAAAGAGCGGCTTGGGGAGCTGAAGGCATATTCTTTTCCCCATGGCAATGGACTGCGGTTTGCCCCTTTAGCAGCCCCTGCCATTGAAGATTTTACAGATCAGGTCGGTTCACTGAAAAGCGATAAGGCCTGGAAAAAGCATTGCAGCAAACTTAAAGAAGTTATAAAACCTCAAGTTCCCGGAACTTTACAGGCAAGTTTAAGGGATTATCAGAAAGTTGGCTTTAACTGGCTGGCCCAGCTTGTTCACTGGAATGTGGGTGCGTGCCTGGCCGATGACATGGGACTTGGAAAAACTGTCCAGGCAATTGCTGCCATGCTGCTCCATGCCGGCAACGGTCCAAGCCTTGTGGTGGCACCTCTGTCGGTCATGGCCAACTGGCAGGAGGAGTGCCGCAATTTTGCACCAACCCTGAAACCCCTGGTTTTTGGTACTGGAGACCGGCAAAAATTTCTGGATGATCTTGTCCCGTTTGATCTTGTCATCTCAAGCTATGGTCTTCTCCAGGTGGAGGCTGAAAAACTGGCTGGTGTGGATTGGCAGACCATTGTGTTAGATGAGGCCCAGGCCATAAAGAACATGAAGACAAAACGTTCAAAAGCTGCCATGAAACTTCATGCAGAATTCAAGATGATCACCACAGGCACTCCCGTGGAAAATCATCTTGATGAGCTGTGGACTCTTTTTAATTTTCTTAATCCAGGTCTTCTTGGCACGTTTAGTCATTTTAAGAATAGTTTTGCCCTTCCCATTGAACGGGATCAGGACAGGGAAGCTCCCAGAAGATTAAAAAAACTGATCCGCCCCTTTATCCTGCGACGTATGAAAACACAGGTATTAAAGGAGCTTCCCGAAAAAACAGAAATCACCCTTCAGGTGGAAATGAGCCGGGATGAATCTATTCTCTATGAGGCTCAACGCCTTAAAGCCATTGAAAATATCGAAAATGCCAATGACAAGCCCGGACAAAAGCATTTGAGGATTCTGGCTGAATTGACAAAATTAAGGCAGCTTTGCTGCAATCCTGCCCTTGTTCTGCCTGATGCATCCATTCAAAGCTCCAAGCTGAAGGTTTTTGGAGATATGGTTGAAGAACTTCTTGAAAACAATCATAAGGCCCTTGTTTTTAGTCAGTTTGTTGGACATCTTTCCATTTTACGAAAATTATTGGATGGAAAAAAGATCAGCTACCAATATCTGGACGGCTCCACCCCGGTCAAAGAACGGCAGAAAAGGATAAAAGCCTTTCAAAGCGGCACAGGAGATTTATTTCTCATCAGTCTCAAGGCCGGCGGTTTTGGCTTGAATCTTACGGCAGCAGATTATGTAATACACATGGATCCCTGGTGGAATCCGGCTGTTGAAGACCAGGCCTCGGACAGGGCACACAGGATAGGTCAGACCCGGCCGGTGACAGTCTACCGCCTGGTGGTCAAGGATTCCATTGAAGAACAGATTCTCAATCTCCACAAGGAAAAACGTGATCTTGCCCAAACTCTTTTGACCGGCAGTGACATGGCTGGAAAAATTTGTGCAGAAGATCTTATGGGGCTTTTACAGGGAAACTGAGCGTAATTCGTCTTTTTAAAAAAGCCTGTGATCAAGTTTGAATTGCCGGGGAGCAGCTATTTTTAAATGCTTAAAATCGGGATGGCAGGATTTAAAAGATAGTATTCTATCACCCACGAATCCGGGGACACCGTACCTATTTATTTTTTAAAAAATAACAGATTCCTGCAAAGAATAGGGGCAGGACAGGAACTGGCGGTATGGAAAACATGGAACAATTATCTCTTTTTATTGACAAAAGGTGGGAAGCCATTTATTTTATAAAAATATGAGGTTGCTTTTTTGGTCAATATTTTTATATTCCCGTTGG
>JAYEHB010000485.1:0-4807 GCA_034659375.1 Thermodesulfobacteriota bacterium | reverse complement strand
CAACGGAGGGGTCAGGCTTTTGTTATTTGTGTCGTTATCAAACCTTGAAGATAATTAACCAAAAAAGTCAAGATAATGACAATAACGAAAGCCTGACCCCACCCTCAACGAAAGCCCCCACCCTCAAATGGCCGAATATAGAACCAAGCCCCGTTTTTGTTTAACCTTGTAAAATATATCAACAATGTTGAATCTTTTTTTTGAAGATGTTATTTTAAAAATGTGTCCAAAATTTAAACAGGATACATTTAAACCTTTATCAAGAGGCTGAATAGCACATGATAATTAAAAAATGGGGTAATCAGAAAGGTACGTTGAGTTTTCCGAAAAAAGCATTGGAAACAGTAACCAGATGATGCCCTGGCAAAAGTCAGAGCTATTGAAAGCGAATAAATTAAGGAAAAATATGGGATTATTAAGTTTTTTTTCAGGTGCAACGCCTGAAAATATTGAAAAAAAAGGTGATAAGTTTTTCAGCAGTCAAACATTCGGTCCTGCAAAGATTGAATATGAAAAGGCCCAGGTCAGGCACAAAAAAAAGGCTGCCCGGGATCATGATTTTGCAGGACGCATAACAGAGAAAATCACAAATGCCAGTGAGGCTTTGGCTCTGAAGCACAAAACAAAGGGAGAAGAGCTTGTTGAAGCAAATTGTTTTAATGATGCAAAAGAGCTCTTTTTTCTTGCCCTGGAATTAACGAAAAAAGGGGAACTTAAGGCAGAGATTGAAACTCTTATGAAACAGACAGCAGAGAAGAATGATTTTTCAGAGGAGCTGCCCCAAAGCGATAGTGATAAATCAAGTTTAGACGGGGAGCCATTATTAGATGATAGTGAAACTTTTGCAGCATTGTGCAATGCACTGTCCAGGGAAGAGCAAAAAGCTTATTATGGATATGGAGAGGCTTTTATTAAAGGTTTTATCGAGCTTAATAATGGTGAGTTTGAGTCTGCTGCTGAAAGCTTATCCATTGCCCTTGACGAGAACTCATCAAACAAGAATTTTATTCCCCTTGAACTTGCCACCTGTTATCTGAATATGGCTGAATATGAAAAAGCCAGAGTTTTGCTGGAATCTTTTTTAAATGATTTTCCTGAATCTTTAAAAGGTTATCAGCTTTTATGTGATCTGTTATGGATTTTAAAAGAGTTTGATAGCGTTGATCAGCTCCTTTTATCATCTTGTGATGAAATTTCAGATTCTGCATTTATCAATCGCTTAAAAGGAGAGAATCTTTTCCAGGCTGGAAAATTTAAGGATGCAGAATCTTTTTATCTTGATTTTATTAATGCAAAAGAAAGGGATGAATCAATTCTCAACTCCCTTGCAAAAACATATGATGCCGCAGGAGAGACAGATAAGGCCGTTGAATTATATAAAGAGCTGATAAACACCTCTCTTGCGTGTGGGTACAGGCCATCCTTTTCTCTCAGGAGACGATTTGCAGATGCAAGTTCTAAAGCAGGTGTCTGCACCTCAGAGCTTCTTGATTTATATTTTGGCCTGCTCAAGGAAGACCCGTACAATAGTTCCCACTATTTCAGCAGGATCAGCACCATTTACTCATCTCTTGGAAATAAAGATGAGGCAGAGAAATTTAAAGAATTAGCAGAAAACAGCTGATAATTACACTGCTCACCAAATAAACCGGGGAGAGATTTAAATCTCTCCCCGGTTTATATGAAAGTCCTGGCAAACGTAGGGGCAACCCCCCTGTGGTTGCCCTTCATCATTTGTTGTGTGCAGACTTAGACCACCAAGGCTGCCCATGGCAGTTATTAAAACTGTTGGCGTATTACCTTTTTATCAAGTTTTCCAACACCTGTTTTGGCAATTGTTTCAACAAAAGTAATCTGGTCTGGAATGCCATATTTGGGCAGATTGCCCTGTTCCACTTCCTTGACAAAGAGTTGCTTTAGTTCCTCTTCAAGATCCTTTCCCTTGAAATCATCCTTGAGTACAACAAGGACAACGGGACGTTCTCCCCATTTTTCATCAGGAATACCAACGGCTGCAGCTTCGCTTACTGCATGGTGCTGACTGATAATATCTTCAAGTTCCAGGGATGATACCCACTCGCCCCCTGTTTTTATAACATCTTTGAGTCTGTCTGTTATCTTAAGATATCCTTCTTGATCAATACTGCCCACATCTCCTGTGTGGAGCCAGCCTTCCTCCCAGAGTTCCTCACTTTTTTCCGGATTTTTAAGATATCCCTGGGTTAGCCATGGAGTTCTTGTGACAACCTCTCCGGTCTGCACTCCATCATGGGGAACAGGGTTACCTGCAGGGTCAATGATCTTAATATCAACCAGCGGTATGGGAAGTCCTGTCTTGCATCTGATTTCTATCTGTTTTTCCTCATCAAGGCTGAGCATGTGCGGCTTGATGTGTGCCACGGTTAAAAGGGGACAGGTCTCTGACATTCCATAGGCTGAGTAAAGATTTATTTTTGCCTTCATGGCAGAAGTGCAAAGTCCCCTTGGAAGAGCTGAACCGCCTATTACAACCTTCCAGTTTGAAAGATCTACTTTTTCAATAACTGGTGAATTAACAAGCATGTGAATAATTGTGGGAACACAGTGGGAAAATGTTACTTTTTCTTTTAAAATAAGTTTCAGTATCATTTCAGGCTCATATCTGCCGGGATAGACCTGTTTGTTGCCAAGCATTGTAAAAAGATATGGGATGCCCCAGGCATGTACATGGAACATGGGGGTTAGCGGCATGTAAACATCTCCTGAACTCATAACAGCCTGGGACTCATAGGCACATAAACCGGTCATGAGGCCAAAGGTATGCAGTACAAGTTGGCGATGGCTGAAATAGACTCCTTTTGGATTGCCTGTGGTGCCTGAAGTATAGAAGGTGGTGGCCATGGCATTTTCATCAAAATCAGGAAAATCATACTGCCCGTTTTCATTTTTAAGCATGTTTTCATATTCATCATCAAAGACAATAGATGTTTTAACCTCATTGTCATTTTCTTTGATCAGGATGATTTTTTTCACTGTTTCAATTTTATCTTTTATAGGCTCAAGAAGTGGAAGCAGTTCTGAATTCACTATTATTACATCATCTTCTGCGTGGTTTATCGTATATAGAATTTGTTCAGGAGAGAGCCTGATATGGACTGTGTGCAATACTGCACCCATCATGGGGACTGCAAAATAACATTCCAGATATCTGTGACTGTCAAAATCCATTACAGCAACAGTATCTCCCTGTTTTACACCAAGTTTTTCAAGTCCATTGGCAAGTTGTGCAATGCGTTTATGAAGATCTCTGTAGGTATACCGCATCTGATCCCTGTAAATAATCTCCTGATCAGGGGATCGCACAAGGGAGTTGGAAAGAAGGTTTTTTATCAGCAGAGGATATGCATAAGCTGATTGCGTCTGTTCAATTAATTTGATACCCATGGTTTTTTCTCCTTAATTTTATCAAAAGCTTTGATTTTTTCATGTCATATCATGACATGGTCATTAAGGATATATGCAGGGTATATTAATTTTGTCAAGAAAATAGTGTTTATTTTTATGAGCAAAGGTTTTAACAGTAATATCAACATTATCAACATTATCATCAACATTATCAGGCAAAATTAATCCTGAAGAACCGGCATACCCTACCCTAAAGGGCAGAAACTGGCCGGAGCATGATTATATGCTACCATGCCCAACTGCTTTTCATCATTGTGGAACCTCGCTTCTGTCACCTGATAGCTGTAAAGTGCATCGTATATTGTCTGAAATAACTTTTTGAGATTTTTTAAACCACCTAATGAAAAAGGTGAAAAATTCACATTTGACAGTCAAACCTCATTGGATTTAATCTTTGATTTTAAAGCAAAAGGTTATGTTAATGATGATTATCAGATAACAGATACCTTGATTCAAGATATTGAAAACAACACATTTAAAGTCCCTGATAAGCTTAAAGACCATGAAGCACAACGGCAAGGATGAGCTGACACAAAAGCCGCCTAATCCCTTGAATTCACATAAAATCGGCTCGGCTTTTGTGGTCAGCTCAATTCTTTGGTTGGGCGTACCGTTTTTTGTGCGATGTCAATAAGGGAAAGGAGTGCATCATTAACCGCTTCCTCATTCGGAAAAGCTTGTGCAATCTCCGGCCTTAGGACGACGATATTAGATGACTCATTCAAGCGTTTTGCATACTTACCCCGCACAAAACCGCCAGGAAAATCAGCACGCTTATACTTTGAGCGGAGTTCGTCTTCGTCGATTTTTTTATCCTTCTTCATATAGTTTCCGTTCTCCTTTGCTCGTTTTACGAGCACTTATAAGCCTAATAGTTTCTCCTTCCTCGGTATGGGACACCACGAGGATTCTATTTTTTGCTGATACTCCAAAAGTGATATATCGCTCTTCATAATCTGAATGATCGGGATCAGCACCGGTGGCGGCCATGGGGTCGCTCAAAGCAGTTGCAGCCTCTTCGAATGCAACCCCATGCTTCTTACGGTTCAATTTTTCCTTTTTTAAGTCCCATTCAAGGTCTATATTATACCATGTTTCTGCATTTTTTCCAAAAGTTTTGTAATCATTCAGTGCCCAACACCGCAAATCAGCGGGTGCGGCTTTTTGCACTCCGCTGAATTTGCATTGTTGTGTGCCGGGTACGGCACACGTTCTTAAGGGTGAGTCTATAATTTTCAGCAATGGAAGTCAAGACAAGTCCCAAGCCCAGCCAGATGGAGGCGGGTCGAAGACGCGAAGCCACGGCATAGTGTTATCACAACGGGGTATCCGGTGACAGTGCCTCGGAAGACAGTGGTTCTGC
>JAYEHB010000484.1:0-4811 GCA_034659375.1 Thermodesulfobacteriota bacterium | reverse complement strand
TTGACATTTACCTGTGAGGGGTCAGGCCTGACCCCATTTTCGAGAAATCAGATATAAAAACTTGATCATCGAGCATGAGCCCTGTTAATGGCTGATTGTACGCTCACTTCCGCAACGGAAATCATCAGGGGAATTTCTTCCAAAGGGGTTTTGCCGTAAAGTTCCTTTGCCACAATGAAAAAATCGTTCCCCATCCGTTTATGACCACCCTGACTGGAAAAAGCCCTGACAGCCATCAGGAGCAGCCGTTCCGCCCAGACTATCCTTTTTTCATCCAGCACATCCGTGATAATAACCGTCATGGCTTCCACAAAATCAATATTGTCTTTTAAATTAGGAAAATGAGAGCATCTCTTTTTTAAAAGTGCATCCACTTTGCTGTTATCTTCAAACCACCCCAGGGTAAACGCCTGTTTTTTCGGCCAGGTACCACTTTTTCTGAGTACCTTATTCACATGGTCCGGGTGTTGATATTTCGGTTCCAGAGTATCTGCCATGCTGGCCAGCACCATTTGAAAGTCAATGGATTCCGGTATCCAGTATTGCCCCATGGCCTCGGCCGTGTAAACCATAAGTATGGGCGGCGGGCATCCTTTTTCAATCCCCTTTTGAATAAAATGGGCACACAACCGGTTGATGTACTCATGATTTACAGTTATACACTGGGCGTTTTGAGTAATCCCTCTGATCATGGCCTTACATTTTTTTTGGTTGAGTTTTCTTTCCCCCCAGACCTCATAGATGCCCGATGCCTGGCGCAGCAACACGGAAAAAGAGTTATATCTTTTTTTGGCAACACCTTTTTGGGACTGAATCTTCTCTACCAGCCAGAATCCCAAAGAGCCGGAACCGTCAACATAAGAACCATAGGCATCAACTCTTCCAGGGATAGGCATGGGTGCACATTCCACCCTGGCACGGCGCATATTCTGAATAATGACATCAATGGCAGGTCTTTCATCAACCGGCACCCAGTTGCGTATTCCAATAAGGCGGCGCAGATTATCGGGCTTCAATTGAGCATAATCATCAAGTTCCTCAAACATAAAAAGCAGATTACGCCGCACTTCCGGTTCAGGATGAAGCAGCATAAGCACGCCCATCTCCTGCATCAGACGATTGGATGATTTCAGCATGGTACCAACCAGTAAGACCTGTTGCTGCACGGACATAGTGTTCATTTCCGCCATCAGGTTGTCATGCAGGATAAAAGGATTCTCTGAAGCATTGTCAGTCAGTTCATCAAACACTTTCTCCATATCCACACCGCCGCTGCGGAGCTGAAACCGGCCGTAGTATTCTGTTACTTCCCGGGATTTCTGCTTTAATTCCGGGAGAAGTTCCAGTCCGGATTCATACAGTGCGTGTAAAATATCAGTTTGAATCCTCATATCAATATTGATATTAAATGCCTTTTCAGCAAAATAGTGCTGAAGCTGCTCCGCAGCTTCAAGTGCCCAGGGATGATCCCTGTCAACAGAAAATCTTATGTCAGTGAGCATCTCCTTAAGCAGAAGACAGCAGTTAAAATACGCCTCCCCGGGTTCACCGGGCTTGGGTCCGGGTGCATATTTACTATTCATCAAATAAACCACGGCAGCAATAATTTTATAATCTTTGTACAATGTTTCCTTTAACCGCTGGAAAAACGTTTCCTCCTTTTCCCAGCTGTTTTTGACTCTTGCAAATTTCTCCACAATCCGCTCTGCATGGCGAATCTTTTCTTTTGTCAACCCCATACCCTTGTCAGCTGATTCTCTAAACATGTCTTTACTTACCTCTCTCTTATCTGGTATTACAACCAAGCCCATAATTCCATAATTTGCTTAGGTACTTACCGCCTCTTTTTTCCAAATAGTTTCCGACATTTCAGTGAGCTTGAATTTCTGGATCTTTCCACTTGCTGTCATGGGGTAAGAATCTACAAATGTGACATATTTTGGAATCTTGTACCTGCTGATCTTACCCCGGCAGAAATCCTTTACATCACTTGGTTCCATATTCACTTTTTCCTTAAGAACAATAAAGGCTCCCACCTCTTCACCATATTTTTCACTTGGCACAGCAGCCACCTGAATATCGAGGACTCCCTCCATTCCATAGAGGAACTCCTCGATCTCCCTTGGATAAATATTTTCGCCGCCCCGGATGATCATATCCTTATGGCGGCCTGTAATGGAAAGATACCCGTTTTCATCCATAACACCCAAATCTCCGGAATGGAGCCAGTTGTCATCATCAATGGCCTTTTTTGTTGCCCCAGGATTATTATAATATCCTTTCATGACATTATACCCCCGGCAGCACACTTCACCCTGAACTCCCGGGGCAACTTTTTCCCCTGTGTCAATATCAATAACTTTAATTTCAATATTTGGAAGAGCCTGACCAACCGTCTCCACCCTGTGCCTGATATCATCATCAATCCTGGTGTAGGTCATAACAGGAGAGGCTTCTGTAAGGCCATAGCAGATGGTAATATCCTGCATATTCATTTTTTCAATCACCTGCTCCATAACGTGAACCGGGCAGTTGGAGCCGGCCATGATTCCTGTACGCAGAGTTGAAAGATCAAACTTTTTAAACATGGGATGATCAAGCACTGCAATGAACATCGTTGGTACACCATAGAGAGCCGTGCATTTTTCCTGCTCCACAGATGCCATTATCAATAAAGGATCAAAACCTTCAAGAATAACCATGCCGGTCCCATGGGTTACTGCTGCAAGAACTCCAAGCACACATCCAAAACAGTGGAACAGAGGAACAGGAAGACAGAGTTTATCTTTTTCAGTAAAGCGCTGGTTCTCTCCTATAAAGAAACCATTGTTTCCTATGTTGCTGTGTGTAAGCATAACACCCTTGGGAAAACCTGTGGTGCCCGAGGTGTACTGCATATTTACAACATCATGGGGATCAAGCTCACTTTGCCTTGCAAGATACTTGTCATGGGAGACCATGCTGCCCAAAGCACGAATTTCAGGAATGGTGTACATACCTCTGTGCTTTTCCTGCCCGAGAAAACAGACCCGTTTAAGATGGGGATATTTTTTACTGTTAAGGCTGCCCCGCTGCTGGGTTTTTAATTCAGGCACAAGCTCATACACGGTATTGATATAATCTGTATCCTGAAAACTGTCTATTATAAAAAGATTCTCTGTGTCAGACTGGGTAAGCAGATAGTCAAGTTCCGCTGTTTTATAGCTTGTATTTACTGTAAGAAGAACAGCTCCTATTTTTGCTGTGGCAAACTGCAAAGCCACCCAGAAAGGGATATTGGTGGCCCACACTGCCACCTTTTCACCCTTTTGTATTCCCATTGCCATGAGACCTTTGGCAAGGTCATCCACAACCAGAGCAAACTCTTTATATGTGAGTCGAAAATCCCTGTCCACATAGACAATAACTTCATTGTCGGGATATTTTGCAACTGTTTCATCAAGGATCTGCCCCAGGGTAATCTCTCTTAAACCATTTTCTTTATTCATAAATACCTCCAAGGAAACCCAAGCCTTTTGGCCTGGGAGGAATTGAAATTTGGCATACAAAAAATCATGGAAATATTATTTAAGGAATGTATATCACTGCATAAATCTCTGCTTTTTCATCCCCGCTGCAACTCACGTAATGGGGTACAACAGAATTATAATAGACGCTGTCACCTTCATTAAGAATATATGTTTCCTTGCCATAGATAATCTCAACACACCCTTTTTGCACAGCAATAAACTCTTCACCCTCATGGGAAGAGAGTTTTTTTTCTCTGGCTGACTCAGGAAGAATCTCAACAAAAAAAGGCTCCATGTGACGATCTGTTTTCCCCTTTCCAAGGGAATAAAATTTTAGAGCAGCAGGTTTATCTTTTCCCGCAAGAACACTGAATTCTGATTCTCTGTCTGCCTGACGTACGATAAAGGGATCTTTGCTGTTCTGGTCATCTAAAAAAGTCCCAAGCCTTGTACCAAGGGCCCTGGCTATTTTCATAAGAGGCCCAAGCGGGGGATAGACATCTTCCTTAAGCATTGTATCAAGAAACAGAGGTTCAAGTCCTGTAAGCTCTGCAAGCTTTTCTATACTTATATCCCTTTTTTCCATAAAATACCTGATCCGGCTGCTTACTTTCCCTTTTTCCATAATTCCTCCATACGATAATTTTAAAAAATCTATCTTATATATTAAAACAAGGGGGTTGTCAAAAATTAGATTTCTGTTTATTTTTTTATTGACATTTTAATGAAAAAAAAAGAGGGCAGGCACAGGGGACTGCCCCTACCATTCGCGGTTGCCCGATTGGTTCATGACCGTAGGGGCAACCCCCTGTGGTTGCCCTTTCTTTCTTTCAATAATGATATTTTTCGTTCCATTTCCTGTATAATGCTGGTTGAAATTTCCTTTGAATAGTATTTTACTTCGCAAACTGTAATAACCTTGTCAACTCTCATAAATATCAAGTCGATCTGGAATTTTTGTTCTTCCCTTGAAAAGTATGGGCCAAATGAGATGATCTGGTCAGCAAAACCCATTTTTTCAGCCATGTAAAAAGAGTGTTTCAGACAAAATCGTTCAAAAGCAAAACCAAACCACACATTTAGATTGTCCTTTGCAATCATTTCAAACATTTTTTTCTGGAATCCGTCTGTTATGACGGTTTTATTGGGTTCTATGAATTTATAATAAAAAGAAAGGCTAACGCATAGTACATGTATAACTAACAAATCTTAATTAAAACTACCTATTTTATAAATTAAATATTTCTGTCATTTTAACTTGACAACAAGCCTAATATAAACTATATTCTTTATAGTTCTTTG
>JAYEHB010000483.1:0-4814 GCA_034659375.1 Thermodesulfobacteriota bacterium | reverse complement strand
GTCTTTTTGCCCGTCTTCTACGTTGTGATGACAGGCACATAGCTCACTATGCACCTGTCATCACACCTTGAAGACGAACAAAAATCCTGCACAAAATTTGGATAATTATTTTATTCCAACTCCCTTATGCGAGATGATCCCCTTTTTCATTAATGCGCTTTTAGGAGTTAGTTTATGAGTTCTGATTCTCTTGAAAAAGGATATGATCCTTCAGGAATTGAGAAAAAATGGTATGAACTGTGGGAAACAGAGGGTTTTTTTAGAGCAGAGGATAAGAGTGATAAACAGGCATATTCCATTGTTATTCCACCACCCAATATTACCGGTGTTTTGCACATGGGGCATGCATTAAATATCACTATTCAGGATATTATGTGCCGTTACAGAAGACTTAATGGTGATAATGTTCTCTGGATGCCTGGTACGGATCATGCCGGTATTGCCACCCAGAATATTGTTGAACGAAATCTTGCAGAAAAGGGCGTATCAAGGGAGCAGCTTGGCAGGGAGAAATTTATTGAAGAGATTTGGGAATGGCGGGAAAAATCCGGCGGAGCCATTATTAAACAGCTTAAAAGGCTCGGTGCTTCCTGCGACTGGGACAGGGAACGCTTTACCATGGATGAGGGGCTTTCCAGGGCCGTTCGAAAGGTTTTTGTGGATTTGTACAAACAGGGCCTTATCTATCAGGGACAATATATCATAAATTGGTGCCCAAGGTGCAAAACTGCAATTTCTGATCTTGAAGTTGATTATGAAGATCAGGAGAGTTTTCTCTACTATATTAAATATCCCTTTGAAAATAGTGATGAAGGTCTTGTTGTTGCCACCACAAGACCTGAAACCATGTTTGGAGATACTGCTGTTGCAATTAATCCTCTGGATCAAAGGTTCCAGGATCTTAAAGAAAAAAATGTTCGTCTTCCTTTAACCAGCAGGGTTATTCCAATTATCAGAGATGAGTACGTTGATACTGAATTTGGAACAGGTGCACTTAAAGTAACTCCTGCCCATGATCCCAATGATTTTCATCTTGGTGAAAAACATTCTCTTAAAAGAGTCAAAGTCATTGATGATGACGGTAAGATGATGGAAAATACAGGCAGATTTGCCGGCATGGACAGATTCGCCTGTAGAGAAGAGGCTGTGTTGGCCCTTGAAAAGGAAGCTCTTCTTGTAAAAAAAGAGCCTTTACAAAACAGTGTGGGCCATTGCTACAGATGTAAAACTGTTGTGGAGCCATCTCTTTCCAAACAGTGGTTTGTAAAAGTTGCACCCCTTGCAAAAGAGGCTTCTGATGCTGTTAAGGATGGCAGAACAAGAATTATTCCCGGTAACTGGTCAAAAACTTATTTTGACTGGATGGATAATATCAGGGACTGGTGTATTTCAAGACAGATCTGGTGGGGACATAGAATACCTGTGTGGAGATGTTCTGTGTGCAAAGAAATTATTGTTGAGGAGCTGGACCCTGATAAATGTACAGCATGCGGATCAAAAGATATTATTCAGGAGACAGATGTCTTAGATACATGGTTCAGCAGTGCGCTGTGGCCTTTTTCAACCATGGGATGGCCTGAAAAGACAGAGCTTTTAAATACATTTTATCCAACATCTTCCCTTGTAACAGGATTTGATATTCTCTTCTTTTGGGTGGCAAGGATGATGATGATGGGAACAAGGTTTATGGGGGATGTGCCTTTTAAAGATGTATATATCCATGCTCTTGTCCGGGATGAGCATGGTAAAAAAATGAGCAAGTCCAAGGGAAATGTTATTGATCCCCTTAAGGTTATAGACCATTATGGTGCAGATGCTTTTCGTTTTACTCTGGCAGCTTTTGCAGCCCAGGGCAGGGATGTTAAAATGTCGGAAGACCGTGTTGAAGGGTACCGCCATTTTGTCAATAAACTCTGGAATGCTGCAAAATTTGCACTTATGCATATTAAAGAGGAAAAAGAGGAAAAAGAGGAAAATGGTGGAAATGGTGGAAATGGTGGAATTGAGTCTGAAAATCTTTCCTTAACAGAAAAGTGGATTTTGTCAAGAACCTCGGCAACGGCAGCAGCTGTAAAACAGGGTATTGAAACATACAGATTTAATGAGGCTGCAAGCTCTCTTTATCAGTTTGTATGGCATGAGTTTTGTGACTGGTACCTTGAAGTTGCAAAGCCTGCTCTTTATGAAAAAGAGGGCGTTGAAAAACGGGATATCTCAAGAACTGTTCTTGCAGAGGTTTTAAAGAATATTCTTATAATGCTTCATCCATTTATGCCCTTTGTTACAGAAGAGATCTGGAATATCCTGCCGTCGGTTAAAGGTTCTGTTATGAAGGCTGTTTTTCCGTGTCAGGATGAGAGTTTAACGGGCATGCATGATCCAGAAATTGAAAAAGATATGGAGTTTGTATTTGCTGTCATATCAGGAATAAGAAATATCAGAAGTGAGATCAACATCAAGCCTTCCATGAATCTTTCTGTTGTTATGCATACTCTGGATGATTCTGAAAAAAATATTATTGAAAAGAATAGATCAGTTATTGAAAATCTTGCACGTCTGGATAAACTCTCTTTTTCAGAAAGCAGCAAAAGTGAAACTGCTTCTGCAGCTGCTGTCATTAAGGGAACCACTGTTCATGTTTTGCTTGCCGGTGTGATCAATTTTGATAAAGAGGAAAAACGGCTGGAAAAAGAGATTGGAAAAGTTACAAAGGAGCTTTTGTCGGTATCAAAAAGGTTGAGCAATGAGAGCTTTCTTGACAAAGCGCCTGAAGACGTGGTGGCAAAGGTAAAGGAACAGCAATCAACCCTTGAAAAGAAAAATGATAAATTAAAGATTAATCTTGTCAGACTCAAAGAGATGAAAATTTAAAATATGGATGCTTTAACAAAATTGATATCACTTGCTCTTTTTGAGGATTCAGGTCTTGGAGATTTGACATCAGAGAGCCTTTTAGAGCCGGGTCTGCCGGGGCAGGGTATTATTGTTGCAAAAGAACCATTAATTGTGGCTGGTATTGATGCAGCCGTAAAAGTTTTTAAAATGGTTGATCCCAATGCAGAGACTGAGTCTCTGTTTAAAGATGGTGATTCTGTCTCAAAAGGTGATATCATTTTTAAAGTTAAGGGTGATCTTATCAGCATGCTCAAAGGTGAGCGGGTTGCCCTTAATTTTCTCCAGCGTCTTTCAGGCATTGCTTCGTTTACCCGCAGTTTTGTGGAAAAACTGGGAAATGTCAATGTACGGCTCTGTGATACAAGAAAGACTGTTCCTGGCTTGCGGGTTATTGAAAAGGCTGCTGTAAGAGCTGGAGGAGCCTATAATCACCGCATGTCTCTCTATGATGGCATTCTCATCAAGGATAACCACATTGCAGTTGCAAATGGTGTTAAACATGCTGTAGAAACTGTAAAAGCAAGGGTCTCTCATCTCATGAAGATTGAAGTTGAAACTTCAACAATCAAAGAGGTAAAGGAGGCTGTTGATGCTGGTGCAGACGTTATTATGCTTGATAATATGAGTATACCGCTTATGAAACAGGCAGTTGAATATATTAATGGCAGAGCAGTGGTTGAAGCTTCAGGGAATGTTACTTTTGAAAATATTACAAAAATAGCCAAAACTGGTGTTGATGTTATCTCTTCAGGCTCTCTTACCCACCAGGCAAGGGCTGTTGATATGAGCATGCGGATATACAGATTGTAAAGAGAAGAGGGGGGTCAGATGTCCAGACTGGTGATCATGTCTCTTCCCCCTTTCTTTGATTTATACATTGCCATATCAGCTCTTTTAACAAATGACTTAAGAGTATCATTGTTTGAAAGCTGAGTTGCCCCAATGCTTATGGTAACTGAAACTTCGCTGTTGGGTTGAGGGTGTAATTTTTCATGGGATAATGTTTTTTTGATTCTCTCTCCAACCAGGCAGGCTTTTTTAAGATCGGTTTCAGGAAGGACAATAGTAAACTCTTCTCCACCGTATCTGTAAGCTGTATCCATTGTTCTCAAGCATGATGTTATGACTTTTCCCATGGTTACGAGAACCTTGTCACCTTCAAGGTGTCCCCATTTGTCATTATAGTTTTTAAACAGGTCTATATCTATCATAAGAAGGGAGAGAGGGTGGAGGTAGCGATTGTGCCTTTCAATCTCTTTTTTTAGATGTTCAAAAAAATGTTTTGAGTTGTAGAGCTGTGTAAGTCCATCTGTGATGGCAAGCTCTTCCAGTTTTTTTACTAAGCTTGTATGTTCTTTTTTAAGCTGAATTTCTCTTATTACTCTTTTTATTCTTAAATCAAGCTCTTCAAACCTGAATGGCTTAAAGATAAAATCGCTTGCACCTGCGTCAATTGCTTTTTCATAGGAGTAATCAGCACTGTATCCGGTCATTACAATTACTTCAGCAGAGAAATGTTTCTTGATCAATTTTGTTAGTTCCAGGCCGCCCATCCCATCCATCATTATATCTGTCAGTACAATATCAGGAACAAATGATTCCATGATTTCAACAGCTTTTTCAGCACTTTGGGCTGACTGGACATTTTTGCCTGACATTTTAAGGAATTCTTCTGTGGAATCCTTTATTGCCAAATCATCATCAACTACTAAAATAGAAATTGTCATAAAAATAATCCCTGAAAAATAATTGTTCCATCCTGTCTGACCTTTAGCCCGACTTCATATGTTTCAACTCCCTAAGTCTGCACAGTCTATAATTTGATCACTCTTGACTCTTTCAACGTCATCTGATAGAAATAGATGCTAAGATATCAAAATGATAAAATGATAAAATGATTATATATGAGACTATTGATT
>JAYEHB010000482.1:0-4831 GCA_034659375.1 Thermodesulfobacteriota bacterium | reverse complement strand
CCCGGATATGGCAGCAGTGATCTTAATTCCGTTTTCAGGATCATTATCACTGTCCAGGGTCTGGAGAAAAACAAGTATATTTAAGACCTCTTGGTCTTTATAGGAATCTGCATTGGAAATCAGATCTGCAGGTGTCATTATCTCCTTTGCCTCAACCTTCTCTCCAAGGGCAACTCCCCCAATGGTAAAAAAAATGGTTTCACCCTCTTGATATTTAAACTTTCCATCTTCTTCTGTTTCTCCTGAAAGAGATCCGCATTCATAGCTTAACCCCTCAATATGAGAGTCAATAAAATATCCGGTTTTTGAAGATGAATCAGATGAACCAGAACCATTACAACCAGTCATAGCCATGGCAAGAATGATCACAAACATGAACATTGTTCTAAACAAATAATGCTTTTTCAACACAAGTTTTTTTTCCATGCAACCTCCAAAAAATTAAAGTTAAACTACAATTACTAAAAGGTTATTTGAAATGACAACATCCTTTTTCTGTCATTAAAATCTGCAGTTTTTCCATGATACTTTTTTTCCATTTGATGAATTCTTTGTTCTATTTTGAATCTGTTATATTTATGGGCACTTGAAATAGAGCCGTATATATTTCCTGAGTAAAAACCTGCTTCAACAAAACTTATAACAGCTCCAAGGGCATTATTGCCATCATCAAATGATTCTGCAGCTGCAAGGATCAGGGAAGTATTAAGCAAAAAAGTGATAAGAGCATCCCTGTATCTTTCGCAATAAGCAAAACCTGCTCCGGGAATAAGAGCAGCGGTTCCTGCAATAACAGGATTTTTTTTATCAATCGTTCTTATCTGTGAAATCTCTTTTGTTATCTCATTTTTATTGTAGTATTCTGCACCTGAACTGCTTATTCTGTCAAACCAGCATTCTGCCGAATCAAGGGCACAAGCTCCCATCTCCCCTGCCCTTTTAAGATATATCCAGGCAATCGCAGAATAAATTCTCTCTTTAATACTCTTGTCATTGGTCAATGTTAAAAAATTCTGAAGCACCCTTTCTGCTGAACCCGATTTTTCCATCATCAGATAAGTTCTGCTGAGCATGAACCTTGCTTCAACACTTACCTGGTCTTGGGAAAAGGATGATGATAATTGTTGAAAAAATTCAACTGCATCAGAGTATTGTTTAAGATAAAAAAAAGAGGCACCTGTTTTAAATTGAGCCTGGGTAACTCTTTTTTCCTTTGGGAAAAAATGGATAAATCTTTTAAATTCAAGTATAGCTGTCTTATATTCCCCATTGTCAAAACACTCTTCAGCATACTGATACTGCATATCACAATTAATAACAATACTCTTTTCTCTGGAAAAAGATATTCCTGCCATTAATTGAAAAAAAACACAAAATGATATGAGTGTAACCTTTTTGCGTTTTGACTTTGCTGAAAACATGAATTTTCTATATTTTGGGATCATAACATATTGATTTTACGTTCGTTAATTTTGGAATTTTGACCATTCCTACTCAAAAAGGTTACACTCAAATGATATTATGACTACAGAGATATGAAATGCTGTCCAATTGTGTAAAATTGGTAACTTTATTGTCAATATATTACCCCTAATGCAGTATTTTTATTTTTTGTAAGCGTTCACAGGACACCGCATCTTCTGCGTTGGCTTTGCCCTTAGGGTTTCCTCAAAAATGTAAACCCTTACCTTAATGGAGGCGGAAAAAAGAAGGCATCCAAACTTGCCGGGTTATATTTTCTCAAGCATTTCAAAGTACTTTTTTCTGCTCATCCCTATTATGTGCATATTGTTCTTGATAACGAATGTCGGCACTTCATTGTATTTCGGTATAACCGGCATGGCCGGAGCATGGTCATTCTCATCGGTCACAACAAAAAATGAAAATCCAATGATTATAGTCGTTTGGACGGACTTTCATATAAACCACAGGTCTGACAGCTCCAGGATAATGATAAATAGCATGATCCCCTTTTGTTCGAGCATACACGCAACCAGCCATTTCAAAAATCTTGACCTGAACTTGATAATGAGTCGGCTTGATTTTCATTGCACAGCAACTTCAATAGGTGTAAAACCAACTAACTCTTTGCGAACACTCAATATATCAGCATTAATTTCCTCCAAGCCGCACTCTTCAATAAGCTGATCAAATGTGCCCATCTTTTTTGTCTCTTCAATATTGATAAGTATAGCCTCTATGAGATTTTTTTTAGCATTATAAACATCCTCGCCGCAGGAAGCAATATCCAATTCAGGACAATAAGAAACATACATATTCCCTTCTTTCCAGATCTCCTCAGTCAAACGTATTTTCATAATTTTCCCTCCTTTAAAATATACCCTTCTGCCATCAAAAAAATCGGGCTTGGTTCTAACTTGGGCCATTAAGATATTCCGAATCCATGATATAAAAATACTATTATATTATCAATAGGTTATATCTAAACTTTTATACTCAATGTTCAGAGTGGCCGACCTTAAAACCAAACCCAAAAAATCTTATATCCCAGGGCTAAGGCTCGCAAAAAAAACTTAGACAAGCCATAACCCAAACGGATTTCTTAATTCTTTTGCAAAAAAACTACAAAATAAGAATTAGGAACTAAAGCCCACATTATAAATTGTACACATCTTCGGCTTTAAGTACTTTAATGGATTTTTCAGAAAGAATTGATATGGCTTTGTCAATATTATCAAACCTGAAAATCATGATGGCATTTTGACTTTGAGGATTTGCAAAGGCATACATGTATTCCACATTGATGCCCTGATTGGTCAGGGGATCAAGAACATTGTTAAGCCCTCCCGGGGCATCAGTAACCTCAACGGCAATTACATCTGTTTTGCCCACAGTAAAACCTTCACTCCTCAGAGCTTCTTCAGCCTTTTGATTATTATTTACTATGATCCTTAAAATTCCAAAATCAGTTGTATCAGCAAGGGAGAGGGCTCTTATATTTACCTTGGCCTCTCTGAGTATGGCTGTCACTTCAGCAAGACGTCCAGCCTTGTTTTCTAAAAATATTGATATCTGTTCAAGTCTCATATCCTTAAAATCTCCTTTTTAACAATTAACAGTGAACAACTACAACTAACAACCAGCAACTCCCAAATGGGTCATAACTATTGGATATTATTAGGTTATCAGGAATGAGTTTTTATAGACTCTAAAACTGAAAATTTAATAATTTTAATGAGTTAAGCTACTTTTGACCGGGAATAGCTGACTAACAACCAGGGCTTGGTTATTGTGACTTTCTGTTGTCAATTACTCTTACAGCTTTTCCCTGGCTTCTTTCAATGGTTTTTGGTTCAACAAGTTTTATCTTTGCTGACACTCCAAGATATTCCTTAATATTTTTGGATATATTTGCTTCTATATTCTGAAGAGTTTTAATATCACCTGAAAAAAATTCTTCTCTAATTTCAACCTTGACTGTAAGTGTATCAAGATTATCGACTCTGTCAACAACAAGCTGGTAATGGGGCTGAATTTCATCACTTTTCATGAGAATGGATTCTATCTGGGACGGGAAGACATTCACTCCCCTTATGATGAGCATATCATCTGTTCTTCCGGAGACCTTGTCCATGCGCACATGGGTTCTTCCACAGATGCAGGGTTCAGGGTTTAAAGTTGTAATATCCCTTGTTCTGTATCTTATAATTGGAAAAGCCTCTTTTGTAATGGAAGTAAAGACAAGTTCTCCTGTTTCACCATAGGGAAGGACTTCACCAGTATCAGGATTGATAATCTCGGGAATAAAATGGTCTTCAAAAATATGAAGTCCATTTTGTGCTTCATGGCATTCAATTGAAACACCTGGTCCCATTATTTCGCTTAATCCATATATATCCATTGCCTTTAAATTCAGCTTTTCTTCAAGCTCTTTTCTCATGTTTTCCGACCATGGTTCAGCACCGAAGATTCCAAATTTAAAATTGAGATCTTTAAACGATATTCCCATCTCTTCGGCAACTTCAGCCAGATGAAGAATATATGAAGGAGTTCCGGTAAGAATGGTTGGTTTAAAATCCTTCATGATGATAATCTGTCTGTTTGTATTTCCACCTGATACAGGTATAACAGATGCTCCAAGTTTTTCAGCTCCGTAATGGACACCTAAACCTCCGGTAAAAAGTCCGTACCCGTATGCATTATGGAGGATGTCGTTGCTTGTGGCACCACCGGCAGAAAGGCTCCTTGCCATGAGTTTTGCCCATGTATCAATATCCCTTTTTGTATATCCAACAACAGTGGGACTTCCAGT
The DNA here is from genome assembly GCA_034659375.1 of Thermodesulfobacteriota bacterium. GTDB lineage: Bacteria > Desulfobacterota > Desulfobacteria > Desulfobacterales > Desulfobacteraceae > DATFJZ01. Next base: position 558 of record JAYEHB010000482.1, on the reverse strand, counting down.
GGTTCCAGAGGAGGCATGAATACGTACAACATTCTCCATGGGAACAGCAAACATTCCATAGGGATAATTCTCCCTGAGATCCTGCTTGGTTGTAAAGGGAATTCTTTGAAGATCATCAAGAGATCTAATATCTGAAGGTGTGATACCTGCTTTTTTAAAACTTTCTTGATAAAATGGAACAGTTGCGTAAACTTTTGAAAGTGTTGCACGAAGCCGAGTGAGCTGGATAGCTTTTAAAGCCTCCCTTGGCATTGTTTCAAAATCCATATTGTAGATGGGCATAAAATCTCCTTCTTACTAAGGCTATACACCTTTTTTTATAACTGATAACTGCCACGGGCAGCTTTGGTGGTCTAAGTCTGCACACAACAAATGATGAAGGGCAACCACAGGGGGTTGCCCCTACTCCTGGTGTGCCAGGACTTTCATATAAAATACGCTGATAATGGGTAAACTTTAAACTCTCTATCATAACTCTCTGTAGAATTAGACAGAATTTCGATGATGACAATGGGATTTAGGGGCTTGGTTCTATATTCGGCCACTTGATGGTCTCCG
>JAYEHB010000481.1:0-4870 GCA_034659375.1 Thermodesulfobacteriota bacterium | reverse complement strand
TCAATTCACAATTCATAATTGATAATTGATAATTCATAATTCATAATTTTCAATTTTCAATTTTCAATTTTCAATTGTATAGAGAAAGTATGGAGAAAAAATTTCATAAAAAACAATAAAAGAACCTCTGAGTCTTTAGCCCAGAGGTTATTTATCTCAGGCTGCTTTCTCCTCATCCCTTAAGACTCTTCTTAAAACTTTGCCTACGTTGGAGACAGGGATCTCATCTCTGAATTCTATCACTTTTGGTCTTTTGTACCCTGCCATATTCTCCTTGCAGAATAATTTCATATCGTCCTGGGTTTCGCTCTCACCTGGTTTCAGTTTAATGAAAGCCTTTACCTTTTCTCCCGCCCGCTCATCAGGGATACCCACCACAGCAACTAATTCCACTTTTGGATGGGTGTAGAGGATATCTTCAACCTCCCTGGGGTAAACATTAAAACCTCCAACAATAATCATATCTTTTTTTCGGTCTGTTATGGTTATATACCCCTCTTCACTAATTTTTCCTATATCACCTGTTAGAAAATAGCGCCTGCCTTCTATCTCCCTGAAAACTTCGTCATTGGCATCGGGTCTTTTCCAGTATCCCTTCATAACCTGGGGGCCGCACACCGCAACTTCACCCTCTTCTCCCTGGGGCAGCTCCTCAATACCTGTTTCAAGGTCAACAATTTTTACATCTGTTCCAGGCACGGGAAAGCCTATTGTTCCGATTTTTCTCTGTTCCCTGTTTGTGGGATTTGCAGTAACCACAGGAGTGGTCTCTGTTAATCCGTATCCCTCAAAAATGGTTGCTCCTGTCTTTTCTTCAAACTGCCTGCACACATCAGGAGGCAGGGGCGCACCCCCGGAAAAACATCCCATGAGTGATGTAAGATCATATTTATTTAGATCAGCATGATTGGTAAAAGCCACAAATATGGTTGGAACAGCAGGCATTATTGTGGGCTTATATTTCTGAACCGCTTTGAGAACTTCAGTAAAAGGAGGTTTTCCTGCTCTGGGATCTGGAATACAGACAAGCCTGCTTCCCGTTGCTGCAGCAGAGAGCATGGCCACTGTAATGCCAAAACTGTGATACCAGGGCAGAACTCCAAGATAAGTGTGATATCCACCCCGGCGCATTTTTTCAGGAGCTTTCCCCTTTTCATGGACAAACCTGCCGTATACGTCTAAGGCAGTAATATCATAGGTAAAATTTGTGTGGACAAGTTCCGCACCCTTTGGAACGCCTGTTGTGCCTCCCGTGTAAAGCATCACAGCTGTATCCTCTCCAGGATTTATTTCAATTACAGGTGGAGTTGGTGCAGCCGATGCAACAATATCATCAAACATATGATGACCCGGCTCATGTTTGTCAGCCTTGGGTATCTTTCCAAGAATAGAACCAAGGACTGCCTTAAGCTTTGGAAGATAAGATTTGATATTGCAAATAATAACATCTTCAACATCTGTATCTTTGACAGCTTTTGCAGTGTTGGCGTAAAACAGAGGATGATCCATGCAAAAAACCATCTTTGCACCTGAATCATTTAGCTGGTGATTTAATTCCGTGGCAGTGTAAACAGGATTACAGTTTACACACACAGCGCCTGCTTTAAGAATACCAAAAAGGATCTCAGGAAACTGGGGGATATTGGGGAGAAAAATGGCAACCTTGTCTCCCTTTTTTATGCCCTTTGAAGCAAGAAAATTTGCGAGTCTATCTGCTGTATCCTTAACTTCAGCATAGGTTTTTGTTGCACCGTTAAATATGGTAAAAACTTTTTCCGGATAATCCCTGGCAGAGTCGTCCAGAATTTTGAACAGAGGAAAATTGTAATCAGGAACATCGTGTGCTACACCTTCAGGCCAGAAAGGTGTTTTCCAGGTTGGTAAGGTCATCTTTGTCTCCTTTTGTAGTACCGAAGCAAACACTTATAATTCGGCGAATTGACTGTGAACGGTTACAGTTTTACATTATCATTTTCTTATATATCAAAACAACTTTTTCTTTTGTTTCAGCAAAGAACTCCAGGGGAACTGTCTGTTTTTCGTCCTGCAGACTGAGCCGGTGGAGAGACTCTCTCATTGTTAGATAGGCATTCTTTAGAGTCTCAGAATCGTTGTGTGATAAAATGCCTTGTGCTGCAAGAGTCTCAAGCAGGCGCACGTTGTCTGTCCATACTGCAAGAACAGGATGATCATGGCTGTGTTTCAACACAAGGTATTGTACAAGAAACTCAATATCCACAATACCGCCCTTTTCCTGTTTTAGATCAAAAAAGTTTTTTAAATATTTACCGTGCTCTTCTCTTAAACGTTCCCGCATATCTCTGACTGCCTGTTTAAGGAATTGAGGTTCCCGGCGGCATAGTAACACCTCTTTTCTTATTTTATCAAAATTTTTTTGAAGTTTTTTATCACCACACACAGGCCGTGCCCGTATAATGGCCTGATGTTCCCATGTCCATGCCTGCTTTGCAGTATACTCCTTAAAAGCATCAATATGACTTACTATTGCACCTGCCTTCCCGCTGGGCCTTAACCGCATATCTGCCTCGTAAAGTGTTCCTGCAGAGGTGTGTATGGTAAGGGCATTTATAATTCTCTGGCAAAGCAGCGTATAAAATCTCTTTTTTTCAATTGATTTTTTTCCGCCCCAGGTCTCGCCTGAATTTCCGGTATGAATAAATACAAGATCCAGGTCTGATTTATATCCAAGCTCTATGCCTCCAAGTTTCCCATAGGCAATGGCAGCAAATCCGCAGGACAACTGGTTATATGCCTTCTCCTTAACCGGGCTGCCGTATTTTGCTGTAATATGGTTCCAGGATATCTCAATAACTTTGTTAAGAATTATTTCAGCAATATAAGTCAAGTGGTCGCTTACCTTCATTAGAGGATAATTCTGGATTATATCTGCAGCAACCAGTCTTAATGTGTTGACCTGTTTGAACAGACAGAGTTCTTCTAATTGAAATTCAAAATCCTCACATGGTATATGCAGCATACGCATGTTAAGATTTTGTTCCAGCTCATCTTTCCCAGGCGGTTTATATAAGGTTTTTGGGTCAACAAGTTCGTCAAGCAGAGCAGGATGCTGGGAAAGAAAGGAGATGATCCAGTGACTTTTTTCCGCAAGAACCGCTAAAGTATCAAGCACGCCCGGGTTTTCCAAAAGCAGAGAGATATAGCATGTACGTCTCTCGATGGTGATGATAAGATCCACAAATCTGCTTAAAACAGTTTCAGGAATGCCGGTCTCACCTGCTTTTCTCACAATCATGGGAACAAGCTTGTCAAGTCTTTTTTCCCCGCTGCCCGGGAGTTTTTTTGTATTGGGATGTTCTGCAAGGGTTTTTAACAGTTGTATTATTTTTTCAGGATTTTTAAAACCTGAAATAGTCTGAACAGCATCTCCTGCCTGGGGGTCATTGAGATGTGCCCATAAATATTTAAAATCATCACTCTCCTGATCCTGGTCTTCCTGTTCAGACAAGAGCAGATGGTTAAAATGCTCATGAACTTTTTTTCTGTGAAAGGCAAGAGCTTTGAAAAAAGCATTCCATGTATCAAATCCCATTGAAATTGCAACTCTTTGTCTGGGACAAGCTTTTTCCGGCAGATCATGGGTTTGAAGATCAGCATACTCCTGAAGCCTGTGTTCCACTCTTCTTAAAAAAACATATGCTCTCTTTAGTTCCTCTTTTGTGTTTTGATCTATGCAGGATCTTTCTGCCAGAAGATTAAGTATTTTAAGCAGGCTCGGTTCCTGAAACTCAGGCTCGACACCGCCCCTGACAAGCTGAAAAATCTGGCAGAAAAACTCAATCTCCCTGATTCCTCCTGTTCCAAGCTTGATATTATTTTTTAAACGTTTGTCCTTTATCTGAAAAGATATCCTTTTTTTCATATCCCTGAAGGAATCAAAAGTACCATAATCAAAATAACGACGGTATATAAATGGATTTAAGGCTTTAAGAAGAGAATGCCCTTTTTCAATGTCACCTGCCACAGGCCTTGCCTTTATCAGGGCATAGCGTTCCCATTCTCTGCCCTGGCACTGGTAATAATCTTCCATTGCACTGCAGGACATTACAAGGGGACCGCTTGTACCAAATGGTCTAAGGCGCATATCCACACGAAAAAGATTTAAATCAGTCATGGATGAGTCAAATACCCTTAAAAAATTACGACACAATTTTGTGAAAAACTCTTCATTGGTAATGCTTTTCTCACTATTTTCCCATGTCTCACCAGAGGGACAGGCAAAAATAAGATCAATGTCAGATGAAAAATTAAGCTCCCGGGCTCCAAGTTTTCCCATGCCAAGAACTATTATTTTCTGCCTTGTTCCGTTTTTGTCAAGAGGTGTTCCCTGAGTAGAACAAAGTTTATCATAGAGAAACATAAATGCTTTGTCAATACATGCATCGGCAAGATTTGATAAATCTTTTAAAGTTTCCTGAAGGTCGGCTTTTTCTGTGAGATCCTGCCAGGCAATTCTCACCATTTCCCTGAGTCTTGTCCCATAGAGAATCTTTTTCATCTCTGTTTGATCTGTAACTGAAAAGAGTTGTGCATCAAGCTTTGTTGCATATTCGTCTTTTGAATATGACTTTACAAGATCTCCTGATTCAATGAGATCCATCAATACTTCAGGGTAATTTGACATGCTGGAGCTGATAAATTCACTAAAAGTCAAAACTTTGTCAAGATCCTGCAAAAATTCCGGGTCATGAGGAAGAACCAGATTTTTCCCGTGAAATTCTTTAACAAGTCTCTCTTTTCTCTCTGTTAATTCCTGTTCAAGTTCCCTTGAAATTTTTGTTAAACTCATATGCTTACAATATACCCTATAACTGCCACGAGCAGCCTTGGT
>JAYEHB010000480.1:0-4871 GCA_034659375.1 Thermodesulfobacteriota bacterium | reverse complement strand
TAAATAAGCTTTTTACACATAATCCACCGAACCTTACCTCAGTTCTACTTAACATTATGCGACAGAGCAATAATCTGGTGCGTCAATCAAAGGTGTCATGACCTATCTATCGTAGTATCCGTTTCTGAATACTTAGTCTGGTAAACTCAAGCTTTTTCAAAACCCGAAGATTTTTCAAAAGCTACTACTCTAAAGGTATTGCAGCTCCTTAACGAAGCCACTATCCCTTTAGGGTAGCGGTAGTTCACATCACTGTATTTGCTGTTATACACCCCGTCATTGCAATGGGGAGTGGCTATCATAACAGTGATACCCTGTAAAAATGCTTTTTGTACCATTTTAACAGCCTGCTCCATGGTGTCAGGACCGTCATCAATAAATGGAAGAATATGTGAATGAATATCAATCAAAGCAACTCAGCTCTTTTTTATACGGCATGGCCGGAACATGGTTATGGTTTATCGGCCACAACCAGTTTAGAAAGACGGACATTTTTTTTTCATAATTCATTTAATACTCTCTTACATTCTCATCATAAAGATGAGCATCAACATATCTTGCTATGATTTCAGCAGTTGCCCTTGGCGGACGTGCACCAAAATAGTTATCACTGATGGCGTGGCCCAGTTCGTGAGCAAGCATTCCTGCATTAAGGTCTTTCACATTAAGATAAATAGTATTGTATTCAAAAATGTACCATGCCCTTAAATTTGCTCTTTTGCCATAGATATTATAATATGAATCCAAAAGTAATTTTTTATTGGAGTAAATTTTAACTTTAACTTTTGACATTTTTTTTTCATATCAAGCAATCTTTGAATTTTTCTATAAAGCTTGTCCATCTTGGTTGTCAACCCACGGACAAACTCATCCCCCTTTTTCTGACCGCCGCCAAAGCCAAGGAACCCGCTGGAAACATCTCCATAATCAATTTTTTTATCAAAAATCTTTAAATCATCTAAACTGAGATAATAGATCTTCAGGTAACCAGTCTCAAAAATATTCCATTGTGCAGCACCGCAGGGTGCATCTGTCCATAAAAGCAAAAACAGAAAACCAGAAAATAAAAATATTTTTTTTTGGAAAAATCTCATAATATAAAATAGCTGTCAACCTTAGTTTTTACTTTTTTAAATTCAATACTCAACGTCTGGCAATCATCATGCTCTTCAAGTTTTGTCTCAAAAGAATCCATCTCCTGTTTAACTGAATTTACCCTGGATTGCAGACTATCAATCATTCTATTAAGGGAGGCAGCCATCACTTTAAACTGATCCCCATTTCGTATATGTATATGATTTTTGAAATCACCCTGGGAAATCCGCTGAATATCCTTGTCAAATCTATACATGGGTCCTGCTATTTTATGTGAGACAAACAAAATGACAACCACTGCTATTAAAATTACTACTCCAGTTGTAATAAGATTAGTAAAAATAACAGAAGGGAGAATTGCCGTAGATGTGTTTTCAATAACCAGCCTTGAATTTGAAAATGTAGAGGTGATGGTATCTGATGTGGTGAAATATGTGATGCCAATGGAGAGACAGCCACCAATGAGAAGAATAACGCAAAATTTCAAAATAAATCGTGTCTGAAATGATTTATCAATATAAACCTGTCTTCTTTTAAACTTTACCTGACTGTCCTGGCTCATTTTTATTCCCTGCTTTTAAAGTGTTAACTTAAGTTCTCAATTTTTTTACACTTTCACTGATTTGAATATCAGCAGATTCAATCAACTTTTGAACCCATTTTTCAACCTTCTCGCTAACTTTTTTGGATTCCAGTCTTTTGTGTATACGCTTTTTAACCTTTTCAAAGGGTTGAACAAAATTTTCCCGGTGGGCATCAAAATAGGCTTTTACCTCTTCTGAGGTTATTAAAACGTTTCTTCTTAAATCATGATTTTTCTGTTCTATAAGATCTCTGATCAGTGTGCTTTCCCAATATCGCTCAATTTTTTTAAGGAAATTTTGTTTTCTGTCAAGCTTCTGGCTCTTTGCAGTTTGAATCAAAATTTCTTTTCTTATAAGATAATCAAGAAATTTTCTGCATCCCTGGTCAGTCACTTCAAAGTTTGGATTTGTTTCAGCCTCCAACTTGATAAGATCATTAAAATCCTCTTCGAGTAATTCAAAAGTATTGATCTTAACAACAATGTTTGTATTTGCGTTTTCAGATTTATCCCCTGCTCCACAACCTGCAAGTATCAAAAATATCACAAAAATAATCTGCTTTTTCATTAAACATCTCCTTTTTAAATCAAAGGGGGGTCAAAATTTATTATTTTCGATTATTATGATTTAATCTAACAATGTCAAGGATTGATTTTTGATTTGGTGATAATGATCAATTGATTTAACTTGAAATATATCAAAAATTGATATATTAATTGTATTATGTGGACGGTTAATCTTATTAATAAGGCTCGTAAAGGATGTAAAAAATTACCCAAAGGGATATTGGAAATTTTTCAAGTTCTTTTAGCAGAAATGACGGCTGTCGGGTCATTGAGAAATCAATGGCCTAATTTTAGTAAAATTAAAGGACAAAAGAATTGCTATCATTGCCACTTACAAAAAGGAAACCCAACCTATGTAGCTGTTTGGAAAGTGATAGATAAAACTAAAAAAAATATTGAGGTAACTTATGTTGGAACACATGAAAAAGCAGTGTACGACAGGGTATGTTAATTTTACCTTTCGTATTCCAAGAGACCGTGCAGATGAAATCCAAAAAATGTTGGTATCTTTGGGGGCAGAGGATGTTAAAGATTCCATCGCATGGGAAGAGGTCTTTCCAGAATTTAATCCAAGTGTAGCTTTACGTGGTGCCAGAAAACGGGAGGGATTAACTCAGATTGAATTAGCTAATCTAATTGGTATAAAACAAATTCATATTTCAAAAATGGAAAACAACAAACGTTCAATTGGAAAAGAAATGGCCAAACAGTTTGCTAATGTCCTGCATATAGACTACCGGGTGTTTTTGAAAGAGTAAACCTCTGACCCCTGACCCATTATATTTTGTTCACGAGCCTTAGTAATTGTCCTGAAAGATAGTGAGGCAGAGAATAAAGGGTAAACCGGGACTCTCCTTTGACAGTGTTTCTTTTTTCATGGAATATTGAAGGCGGCATAGAGTTAAATCGGACTGCAGAATGAAGCGATTTTTCAATAATCATAATCTGTAGGGAACGCAAGCTTCCTGTACTTCCGGCCTTTACTTCCACTGGAATGATTTGCCTTTTATTGTTTGCAATGACAAAATCAACTTCAGCAGATGCAGCTTTTTTCTCTCTTGCCCAATAATACAATTCAGGTTCCATAAAATATTGATGCTGTACAATAATCTGCTGAGCGATTAACTGCTCTGCCATTGCACCTTTATTAATGAAATTTAGCTCTTCTGTTTCATCTATTTCAAAGGGATTTAATTTTAATTGCGTATGAATCAATCCAATATCCAGCATAAAACATTTAAAAAACCGAACCTTTTTTTCAGCCCCGATGGGAACTCCATTACAGCCGGAGTTAAATGCTTTGGAAACTATTTTAGCAAGGCATAATTGATGTAGTGATTTGCCGATATCATTTGATTTGTATGATTTGTCAATGTTGGAATATTTAAGTTTTCCTCCTATTTGTGTTGGAAGTGAATCAAATATGATGGATAGCAGCTGAGGTTTTATATTGTTTTTTAAATATTTATGAAAATCCAATTTAAATGTATCAATAATTGAACTTTTTATCCGCTCTAACTCGATCATCCTGGAGTTTTGAACGTAGGCATTAACCACTTCCGGCATTCCACCGATGCTAACGTATTTTCGCAATAATTGAGTCAGTTTTGCATGAATATGCTGCTCAATGTCACTGCCCATCTCAAAACTCTGTACAAAAGTTAAAGCTGGCTGTTCCCCTGCTGCCCTTAAAAATTCTTCAAAAGATAAAGGCCCAAGATACATAAGCTCCAGCCGCCCTACTGGTATGGAAAATTGAGGTTCATCCAGAACGAATTCCAGTAGAGATCCTGTTGTAATAACTTTATATTCTGGAAATTCTTCGTAAAAATAACGGAGCAGTTTTAAAATGGAAGGAGTATTCTGGACTTCATCAAAAAAAATTAAACTGTTCCCGGGATTTATAGAAATATTGAATTCAAATTCTATGGCCTGGATCACTGTGCCAGGATCTAATTTTTCGATCAGAGGCATGAATTGCCATGGTTTTTCGCAATTAATTTCAACCAGTTGAATATGTTCCATTTCAGAGAACATTCTCACCAGAGTTGTTTTCCCCACCTGGCGGGCACCTCTTATCAGTAAGGGCTTTCTTTGCTCCCTTGAGTACCAGGATTTGAGAGCTTCAACTGCATCTCTAATTATCATTTTACCTCTATATTTATAAAATTATAGACAAATATAAAGGTATATTTATCTTGTTTTGAAACAAAAGTAAAGGCATTTTATCATGTCCGGGGTCATTGAACATATACAGGCTGATTGATTGGCTTATCGCAGCGAGATACAAGCAACCAAGGTTGCGTACTTTGGTTATTTTCTTGATCAACCATATCTTAGATCTCCCGTTCTATGTACCCAAAATCAAAAAAATGGAGAGACTATCTTCCTGCCCCAGTCAGTTTTCTATATCCAGATGAATCAAGCCCCTGTTTATTACCGAGTTCTTTTCCTATTGAATATGCTTAACCCCTGTGTTATATTTATTTTATGAAAAAGCAAAAAAACAAAAATCAACAAAAGCAAGCGGAAAAAAAGGAACAAACAACGCAGACAGAGAGCAATCTGACCCGCTGGCATATAATACTTGGTGACATGCTGGAAAAACTTCTTTCCCCTGTAAACA